>JAACDS010000086.1 GCA_009936895.1 Pseudomonadota bacterium | reverse complement strand
TAGGTGCGCTGCCAATTGAAATCATAGTTTGGCACCGACAAAACGGTTTCACGACTGCCGTCTGGTCGTTGCAGTTCAAACTTTGACGCAACCCCGCGATAGTGAGAGTGGGGTACCAAGTCATGTAACAGTGCGGGCTTGTCGAAGGCGTAGTAGGCCACCTCGGCATGCCGAGCCTCGTTGGGCGGAATCTCAATGGTGGGATCCATAACAACGCTTTGACGGTAAAAGTTACCGGGCTGCTTGTCGTGGAAGTACAGACCAATGCGCGACGAGTCGGTAACTTCTCGACCAATTGGCGTGTAGTGCAGTTGAAAGGTGTATTCACCGCCCGGTGCGATGTAGACACCGGTGTCTTGAGGAAACAAGTTGGATTCGTTGCCCGGCGCGTAGCCGATTAAATAGTTGTCGAAGACACCAGAGTCACGCTTGGCCTGAGCGGTAGTGGCGTCGATGGAGCCGGCAAGAATATGGTGAACCACTTCGCGATTGCCCGGAATCACCGTCGCAGCTTTGACCCAAACACCTTGATCTAGTGGGTTGGCCAATCGGGGAAACTTGTATTCCACCACGCCACTGGCAGGGATGTTGTAGGTCGGAAGATCAATGATCAAATCCGGTTCTCCCAGCGGCCATTCTGCTTGGGAGATCGTAAGGTTCTTGAGCGGATCTTCCCCTAGGCCACGCGGTGCTCCGGCTTCGATCCAGTGCACCAAGGTTTGGGCCTGTTCAATGCTCAGGGACTTATCGTTTTTCCATACCCCAATGTGCGGGTCGGCATGCCACGGTGGCATGCGCTTAGTGCGAATCACCTCGCGCATCATGGGAGCAAAGCCTCTAACCATTTCGTAGCTGGACATGGCCCATGGACCGATGCCGCCTTCGGTATGGCACACCACACATTTTTCCTGCAGCAGGGGCGCAACGGTGTCGGTGTAGCTGATCTGAGCGTGATCGACGTTGCGCTGAGCGAAGTTAATCAAGCAGCCCATGGTGTCCCGGTTGGCGACCGCGATGGCTTCACCTGCGAGCACGTTCGCGATGGCGTCGGCCGCATAGTGGTTTGACGCCTGAGCTTTTTGCCGCTCGTAAACTTGTCTGTCGTTGATCGGGCCACGGTAAGCGATATTCCACGTCGTGGGATCGATCACCAGAACTTCCGCCGTACGGACAAGGTTTAGTGACTCGCCAACCAGCTGGCTTTCGTCATGCAAAATCGGCATGTCGATGCCGTACTTTTCGGCTTCTGCCAGAATCGTACTGCGCTGATCTTGCAGGTTGGAGTTCAGCATCAAGAAGTGCACGCCTTGGTCTGCGTACTCGTCGCGTAGGGCTTTGTAGTCGCTAAGGGCATTGCGAACGATGGGGCAGCCATTGCCTTGGATCATGACGACAATGGCCGACTTGTCTCTGTGGTAGTAGAGGTTGTGGGCATCGCCGTGCTGGTCTAGCAACACGAAATTGTCGATGCGCTCGGCTTGTGCCATACCCGTAAAAAATACGGCCATCCAAATAAATGCAAATCGAATCATCACGTTCTCCGGCGCGATTAACAGAAGCCAGATCATACGCAACTTGATGCGCCCCTCAAGTGGAAACACCTTCGTTAGAATCTGTGTCAGAGGTATTTTCATGACACATTTCCTAGGCATAAGGCTATGATCCCACCCCTATGAAGTGACATGTGGAGAGGGGAGTTGGAGCGAATAGAAGGGATTGATGTCGTAGCCGTCACGGCATGGCTGGCAGATCGAGTAGAGAATTTATCGACACCGCTGGAATTTGAACTGCTGGCGGGTGGCCACTCGAATCTCACCTACCGTGTCACGGACCAGAGCGGCGCAGCCTATGTGCTTAGACGGCCGCCCCTAGGGCATGTGCTGCAAAGCGCGCACGACATGGGACGCGAGCATAAAATCGTCTCTGCACTGCAGGGCTCTACGGTGCCAGTAGCCACGACGGTGGGGCTGTGCTCAGATGTGTCAGTCAACGATGCGCCATTCTATGTCATGAACTACGTAGCGGGACCGGTGCTTCACGATCACGATGCCGCGACGGCATTGAACGCTGCTGATCGAGAGCGTTTGAGTTTGCACGTGATCGACGTGTTGGCCGCATTGCATACGATCAATCCAGACGAGGTGGCCTTGGGCGATCTGGGACGAAAGGAAGCCTATCTGCAACGGCAGATGAAGCGCTGGGTGACTCAATGGGAGGCTACGAAGACTCATGAAGTGCCTGCCATGGACGAAAGCACGAGGCTGCTGGCGGAACGTATGCCCGAGCAGGTGGGCTCGGCGATCGTTCACGGGGATTATCGGTTAGGCAACATGATTACGAATAATGGCAAGGTCAGCGCTGTGTTGGATTGGGAGCTTTGTACCCTTGGCGATCC
>JAACDS010000427.1 GCA_009936895.1 Pseudomonadota bacterium | reverse complement strand
TGGCTGAACAATGATGGCCCCGGTCCCTTTGATGGGCCTGAGACCCTTGCCCTGGCAGAACGCTGCTTGCTGGGATTCAGTGCGGGACCGCCGAGCCTGCCCGGTCTTTACAACAACTATAAGCGTATCGTGCAAACCGACGATCACGTGATGATTTTGCTGGAAATGGTGCACGATGCGCGGGTGATTCGCATGAACGATTCACACGGCCCCGCAGACAACCGGAAATGGTTAGGTGATGCGATTGGGCGTTGGGAGGGCGATACACTGGTGGTAGAAACCACAAATTTCAGAGAAGACACGGGGCTGTACGGTGGTGACGAAAACCTGTTTCTGACCGAGCACTTCACACCCTTGGAAAACGGCAATTTGCTCTATGATTTCACGGTGCAAGACGACACCGCTTGGACCCAGCCATGGAGCGGTGCCTACGTTTGGAAACGCGAGCAGTCGAGGTGTACGAATACGCCTGCCATGAAGGCAACTACGCCATGGGGAATATTTTGCGCGGTGCCCGATTGCTGGAAAGTGAAGCTCAGGCTGCCGGAAATTAACCATCGGGTCGCCTGTGACATTTGATATTCGCCCAGCCTTGCCACAGGAGATGGGCCAGCTGGGTTTGATGGCGTCCTATTCCTATGGCGGTACCTTTGGCGATGGCGAGGACAATATCGCGGCGGCGGGCACTCGGCCCGAATGGACCCTCTGCGCTTTTGACCCTGCTGCCCGGACTGAGGCCGGTCAGCCGTTAATGGCAACATCGTTTGCGGCCTTTCCCTTTACCATTCGAGCCAACGGCCGGCCGATGGCCATGGCTGGCATTTCGGTGATTGGCACCCGTCCAGAATACCGTCGGCAAGGCTTGGTTCGAACCATCATGACCCGGGCTTTTGCCGAACAGCGTGAGCGAGGCCAGACCCTGGCCGGCCTGTGGGCGTCCCAAGCGGCCATCTACCAACGTTATGGATTTTCCCCTGCGGGCTTGAATCGTGGGTACGCGATAGATACAGCGGATATTGCGCTACTTGAGGCATCGCCAGATGTTGAGGCCAAGGTAACCCGTCATCGTCCCGAAGCGGTATTGGATTCACTCCGAGAGGTCTACAAGCAGTTCATAGCCCAGCGCACGGGTTATCTCCACCGAGGCAGGTCCCTGTGGTTGAACTCGGTGTTGGACGGTGGCGAAAGTGCGCAAAACAGTGCGAGCGATAAGGCACAGGATGGTCCGGTCTACGCGGCATTGGTGGGGCCCATCGAGGCCCCAACGGGCTATGCGGTCTACACGCTGAGGGCTGGGCGAGTGGCTCATCGCGCCCGACCTCAAGAAATTAAGGTGCGGGATATGGCGTGGTTGGACATGTCAGCCTGCCGCGATCTTTGGCGCTTCTTTGCCAAACACGATTTGGTCGGTCGAGTGGTGTGGCCCAATGCTCCCATGGATGATCCTGCCCAAGGGATGATGGCCGAACCGCGCATGCTGCATACCCAAGACAATGAAGCGACTTGGTGGCGCATCGTCGACGCGCCCAATGCCCTTGCCCAGCGCGGCTACAACACGAATGCTGAACTGGTGTTCAAGCTGGACGGGGATGACTTGGCGCCGTGGAACAACGGCACATGGTGTCTGCAAACGTCCGCTGACGATGCGACGGATTCTCAGGTAACGCCGGTGAAGAAGCCGCCCGAGCTAACCTTGTCGATCAAAACGCTGACGGGGCTTTTCAGCGGCATGTATGGCGCCCAGACCCTGGCCAACTGGGGAATGCTGCATGGCGAGCCCGAAGCGATCGCGAAAGCTGATGCCTTGTTCGCGACACGGCACAAGCCTCACTGCCCGGATCACTACTAGCCCGCCGGTTGCGGGCATCCTTTTGGAGAGAAATACGATGTTGGAACCTGTCGATCCCGCGGTAGTCGGTTTATCTAAAGAACGTCTGACGCAGATTACGAGTTGGCTGGAGGCTCAGGTCGCCGATGGTAAGCTAGCGGGTGCGAGCACCCTAATCGCACGGCGCGGTAAGGTTGCCTATCTGCAGTCCGCAGGTTTTGCGGACAAAGAAAATGGCAAGGTCATGGATGCAGACACCATCGTACGCATCTACTCCATGAGTAAATCCGTAACCACCGTTGCGGCCATGATGCTCTACGAGCAGGGCTGCTTTCAGCTTGACGATCCTGTCGCAAAGTACCTGCCGGAATTTGCCGACACACCGGTGTGGGATGGCGGAGATGCGCCGATCACTGCCGTCCACGACCAGCAATCGCCGATGCAGGTCAAACATCTGATGAATCATACGTCGGGCCTGACCTATGGGTTTATGAGCACCACACCGGTGGATGCCCTATACCGCGATCGAGAGATTGAGTTTCAAAGTCGATCCGAATCCTTGGCAGATATCGTTACGCGATTGGCAAAGATTCCTTTGCTCTGTCAGCCCGGCACCCAGTGGAACTACTCGGTCGCCACTGACGTGCTCGGCAGACTGGTTGAGGTCTGGTCGGGCATGAGTTTGGCCGAATTTTTCCAGCAGCGGATTTTTGCTCCCCTTGGCATGACCGACACCGGGTTTTCAGTGCCGGAGCAGGGCCAGGATCGCTTTGCCGCACTTTATGCCCCCGCGGTCGGGGGCGACATGAGCACTGTCGGCACGAACAGCGCGACGGTGCCGCAAGATCAGCGCGGAGGTCTGAAGTTGATGGAGGGTTCCAGTCAGTCGGTCTATTTTGCAGAGCCGTCGTCGCATTCCGGTGGTGGTGGCTTGGTGGGCACCATTGGCGACTACGCGCGGTTTTGTCAGATGCTGATAAACCTTGGCGAGCTAGATGGCGAGCGCGTACTTTCACCCACAACGGTACGCTACATGCGCACCAATCAGCTGCCGAACAACTCGGATATGGCTGCCATGGGCCAGCCAGTCTGGAGCGAAACAAGCTATGACGGTATCGGTTTCGGTCTGGGCTTTGCCGTGGTGCTGGATCCGGTCAAGGCTTCCATCATTACCTCGCCCGGTGAGCATCACTGGGGTGGCGCAGCGAGTACCTTTTTTTGGATAGATCCTGCGCAGGATTTGTTCGTGGTGTTCTTTACTCAGCTGATGCCGTCATCGACCTATCCCATTAGACGAGAGTTGAGAACACGTGTGTATCAGTCCATCGTCGACTGATACGAATCAGGCTGACTAGACAGCGCACCCATCGAAGCCGGAGGCACTATGGACGTCAAAACATTTCAAGATTTAGGGCTTGATCACGCGTGGGGTGACCTGCATGACATGGATTATCAGGTCAATGGCAGGGCCAATATTGAAATTCGTGAGTCCTTGGCGACGGTGGGCGACGAGCATTACCACCCGTGTCCAGAAGCCTATCGCGAGGGCGAGCTGCAAGGCACCATGCATGTGTTTAACGACTGGGATCACAGTGCGGTATTTGCTGGTACCCGCCGTCGATTGGCGGTGCATCTGCCACCAGAATCTGCCGTGCGCGGTCCGCTCAATCTGCTGATTTGCAATGACGGCGAGGGGTATCGTTTCGATAAAGGCGACATCAGAGCCCCGGCGGTGCTGGATAGCCTGCTGGCGTCCGGCGAACTGGGCGCAACGGCAGCGCTATTCGTAATGCCCGGTATTCCCGACGGCTTTGATGCCACGGTGCCCGGTCAGCTGCCGAATCCGGTGGTGAATCGTCAGCGCAGTGTTGAATACGATTCTTGTACCCCGGCCTATGGCGAATTTTTGCTGCAAGACGTGCTGCCCTTCGTTGAACGACAGCTAGGCATCGCCCTAACCACGGATGCTGGCCGACGGGCCGTTTGCGGTATATCAAGCGGAGGTATCTGCGCGTTCAATGCCGCTTGGCACTTTCCCGGTAGTTTTGGGCGAGTCATCAGTCATTGCGGTTCGTTTGTGAACATTCGCGGGGCGCATAACGTTCCTTACCTGATTCGCAGCACACCGCGCAAGCCGATAAGAGTGTTTCTGCAAAGCGGTGAACTTGATGCGGATATTGTGACTGGCAGCTGGTCCCTGGCGAATCAACAGATGGCTGCAGCCTTAGATTTTGCCGGTTACGACTATCGTTTTGAGTTTGGCACCGGTGGGCACAATCTACGACATGGCGGTGCGCTTTTTGCCGATACGTTGCGCTGGATATTTCGTGCTTGAGGCCTGAAATCAAGAATCATTAACTTTTGGTGGCTTGTTTTGGCCGTCATGGAGCTTCGGTTGTACCCTTGGCGTTTGGTTTTAGCGGTTCTTGTTCTTGGTTTTTAAGGCTTTCAGTAAGTCCCGTACGAGCTTGCGCTGGCTTCGGCTGAGTGAAAAATACTCTTCAGCGACCTTGAGAGCCTCCTTATCAAAAGTCGCTTGGTAGCCCGCCTGAGTTTCTAACAGAACGGTCTTGGAGTCGCTGCCCAACCGTTTGTCAGTGTCTAAACGCGATTCGACGTCCCCTCTTTTCTTTCCGCTGATCAGCCAGTGCGTGTCCACCGCGAGCGTTTCCGCTATCTTTTCGATGTGCTTGGTCGATGGTTTCGCGCGGCCGGTCTCCCAATGACTGCAGGCTGTTCGGGTGATGCCGAGTCGCTCGGCCAAGTTGGCCTGAGACAGCTTTCGTGACTTGCGGGCTTGAGTAATACGTTGTTGCAGGGTGGCCCTGCACCAAAGGTTGGCTGTGGCTTTGTCGTGGTTGTATAATAATTTACCTATCCTTTCTAAAGATAGTAAAAATAACTAAAGTCAGAGAGGCAAGAACGAAAGCTTCGGTTTTGGGTTCGCGCATACTTCTTGTGTTTGAAATCACATCCTATGCCCGTGTGACTAGGGCGCAGGAAGCGGCGCGGACTCCTTTTCCCCCTCCTTTTCTATCACGACAGGCGTTAGCTGCTGGGCAGCACGTGGGATGCCTGAGGCCCGAAATACCGCTAAGATTAACGCTTTGATGGAGAGCCTCATGGGCGTTTATGTCGTTGCTCAAATTCGTATTCACGACCGAGAAGCTTATGCGCGCTACGAAACGGGGTTTATGGAGATTTTTGCCCAGTACGGTGGTGAGATGCTGGCAGTAGACGAGGCTCCGGTAACGCTGGAAGGCCAATGGGATCATACGAGAACAGTGATCATTCGCTTCAATAGCAGCGCCGACGCGCGAGCATGGTACGACAGTGACGCATATCAAGACTTGGCTCAACACCGGTGGGAGGGATCGACTGCTGATATAGCCATTGTGGCCGGTTTACCCGCAGATCCCGTTTAACAATAGCGATTTCAAGGGCGATATGGAGAGAAACAATGCTGACCACTACACAAAATCATGAAGCCGTTCGGGTTCTGACCTTAAACCGCCCCGAGGCCTTAAACGCCTTCAATGGAGCGATGTTCGATGCAGTGGCCACAGAGGTCTTGGCGGCGACGGACGATCAATTAGTGAAAGTGCTGGTGATTACCGGGGAAGGCAGAGCGTTTTCTGCAGGCATGGACTTGACGGATAGACCCAGTCAAGCCAATCCCCCTGAACACGGTTTTGACGGTATGTTTGAAGCCTTGATCGAGTTTCCTAAACCGCTGTTGCTTGCCATTAACGGTGTAGGCGTTGGGTTTGGTTGCACGATTACCGGCCTCGCTGACTTAGTTTTTATGGCGGAAAGTGCGCGGTTGAGATGCCCGTTTACGACGTTGGGGCTGACCGCTGAAGCTGCCAGCACAGTGACCTTTCCCGCCATGATGGGGCCGCAAGTGGCGAACTGGGTACTGCTCAGCTCCCAGTGGTTAGACGCCCAAACCTGTAAGGACTACGGCATGGTGTTTGAGGTGGTGGCAGACGAATTGCTGATGGAGCGAACCCTTGAACGCGCTCAACTGTTGGCCAGCAAACCGTTGGCATCGCTGATCACCACGAAAGAAATGCTGATGGCACCGCGTCGGGAAGCACTTCGGGAAGCGCATGAAATAGAAACCGCCGGGCTGGGGAGCTTGATGGGTGGCCCGGCGAATCAAGAGGCGGTGGCCGCGTTCGCGGAACGACGTGAGCCGGATTTTTCAGCCTTTTGAGGTTAGTTACCGGGATTGGTGATCTGGGACCCGTTACGGCGGTATTGCGCCCTGCGCTCAGGGCTCCATCGGTCGACCTCGTCCGCGGTCACACCGTAAGCAATGCCTCGTGCGACGCCTGGGCGCTGTCGGACGCGGGTGACCCAATCCATCACAGCCGGTGTCTGCGTGATATCGACCTTGCTCCACTTCCAGCCTCGAAT
>JAACDS010000011.1 GCA_009936895.1 Pseudomonadota bacterium | reverse complement strand
TACGAGGATCCTACGGCTGATATTGAATGCGTGGGGGTCACGGGCACGAACGGCAAAACGTCCATCGCCTACCACGTCAGTGATCTGACGAACGCCTTGGGCAAACGCGGCGGATACAGCGGAACATTGGGTTCCGGCTCGCCGGGTTCGTTAACGCTTGGCTCCATGACGACACCACCACCGGTTACTTTGCAGCGTCAATTTGCCCACTTTAGAGAGCAGGGTATGGAGCGCGTGGCTTTGGAAGTCAGCTCTCACGCGCTGGATCAGAACCGTGCGCGCGATGTTCATTTTGATGTCGGCGTGTTTTCGAATCTGACTCGAGATCATCTGGATTACCACCAGACGATGGAGAAGTACGCTGCAGCAAAGGCCAAGATGTTCACGACGTGGCCGCTAAAGTTGGCGGTTATCAACGCAGACGATGACATGGGCCGAAAGCTCATTGGCTGTGTTCGTGCGTCGGAGGTGCTGAGTTATGGAGCTTCTGGTGACATTTCTTGGCGAGCAACACCAGTGCGTCGGGGGATGCACGTTTTATTCGACACCCCTTGGGGGCGGTTGGAAAGCACGATGCCCATCGCGGTTGAGTTTGCGGTAGCGAACGTGGCTGCGGCGATCGGCGTGTTGCTGGGGTCTGACCACGCCATTACGGATCTTGGCAGTGCGCTGACTCGCATGCGGACGGTGCCCGGCCGCATGGAGGTCGTCCCTGGTGCTTATGGCACGCCGAAAGTGGTGGTTGATTATGCGCACACCCCAGACGCTTTGGAAAAAGTGCTGACGGGACTCGCAGCACAGTGTCGCGGGCGACTGATCTGTGTTGCTGGCTGCGGCGGCAATCGAGACCGTGGTAAGCGGCCGGAGATGGCTCAGGTGGCATCCAATCTTTCGGATCATCTTTGGCTTACGTCTGACAACCCAAGGGACGAAGCCCCTGCTGATATTTTGCACGACATGCTGAGCGGCCTTTCCATGGAGCAGCGTCAACACGCCTCAGCGGTTGAGGATCGCGGCGCCGCCATCGCTCAGGCAGTCCGCTCTGCCAGTGTAGATGATCTTGTCGTGATCGCCGGTAAGGGTCACGAGGACACTCAGGAAATCGCCGGGGTTAAGTACCCATTCAGTGATGTGGCCTATGTTGAAAATATGTTTAAGGAGAATACCTAGTGTTACTTTGGCTGACCGAATACCTGTCCCAGTACATTGGTGGCTTCAGCGTTTTCCAATATCTCACCTTGCGTACCATGGTCAGTGTCATCACCGCCTTGGCCGTGTCGCTGATGATCGGTCCAAGCATGATTGCTTGGTTGGGGCGGTCGCAAATCGGTCAGCAAGTCCGTGACGATGGGCCGACATCGCATTTCAGTAAGGCGGGTACGCCTACCATGGGTGGTGCGCTCATCTTGGTGATCATATTGATCACCACCCTGTTATGGGGCGACTTATCCAACCGCTACATCTGGTTGATTTTGGCCGTCACATTGGCGTTTGGTGCGATTGGTTGGGTAGATGACTACCTGAAAATATCGCGGAAAAACTCCGACGGTCTCGCTGGCCGGTGGAAATATTTCTGGCAGTCTGTCTTTGCGCTCGCGGCGGTTTTGTATCTGTATCAGGTCGCAGATGTACCGGCTCAGACAGCGCTCTATGTGCCTTTCTTCAAGAGCGTGGCGATTCCGTTGGGCATCTGGTTCGTGCTGTTGGGCTATCTGATGATTGTCGGCATGAGCAACGCCGTGAATCTCACCGATGGGCTGGACGGGCTGGCTATTTTGCCTGCGGTGATGGTGGGTGCAGCATTGGGCTTGATCGCCTACGTGACTGGGAATGTCGAGTTTTCCAACTACCTGCAGATTCCCTATATCGCGGGTGCCGGTGAACTGGCGGTGTTTTGCGGTGCCCTGATCGGGGCAGGCCTCGGTTTTCTCTGGTTTAACACCTATCCAGCGCAAATCTTCATGGGCGATGTCGGTGCCCTAGCTCTGGGCGCAGCCCTGGGCCTTCTGGCGATCATTGTCCGTCATGAAATCGTTTTGCTGATCATGGGTGGGCTTTTTGTGCTCGAAACCGCAAGTGTCATTATTCAAGTGATTTCCTTCCGGCTGACGGGTCGAAGAGTGTTTCGAATGGCACCAATCCACCATCACTTCGAGCTGAAGGGCTGGCCGGAGCCGCGAGTTATCGTGCGATTCTGGATTATCACCCTCGTCTTGGTAACCATTGGTTTGTCGACACTCAAGCTGCGATGAGCAACTCACCCCGCACTGTGGTGTTAGGTTTTGGTGTGACGGGTCAATCTGTCGCCCGACATCAGTGCGCGAACGATACGATTCCCGTTGTGCTCGACAGTCGATCGCCCCAGCCTGTTGCCGATAACTGGCCCGGGTTAGACGTGCGTTGGGAATCGGAAGAGTGGCCGGAGTCCTTACTGGCTCAGACCGAACGAGCCATTGTCAGTCCGGGGCTGCCTCTGCACCACCCTTTGGTTCGGCAGGCCCGACAAGCCAACATAGCGCTGCTTTCAGACATCGATCTGTTTATGTCGGAAGTCGATGTGCCAGTGATTGGTGTGACAGGAACCAACGGGAAGAGCACAGTGGTTTCTCTTGTTGGGCATCTGTTGAGCGCCCATGGCCTAACCTGCGCCGTTGGGGGCAACCTCGGTGTGCCCGCATTGGATCTGCTCAGTGACGTAAACGATATGTACGTGCTGGAACTGTCCAGTTTTCAGCTTGCGCATAGCGCTGCGCTGCCATTGGCCAGCGCTGCTCTGTTGAATGTCAGTGATGACCATCGAGATTGGCATGGCGATTTCGCTCGATACCAACAGGCAAAGCAGCGCATTTACGCGGCAGCCGATTACTGCGTTGGCACATTGGAGAGCGAACTTGCCATGAAGGCGCGAGTTGCAGTCGCGCCACCTAAAATTCACCAGTGGGGCGTCGCAGATCACGACGGCGAATCTTGGATCTATCATGGGCAGACGCCGCTGCTGCCAATCACTGAGCTGCCGCTGACGGGGCGCCACAATGTTGAAAACTGTTTATGGGCCCTGGCCTTGGTCGAACCGTGGATAGCACCGCCGGCAGCGGCACAACTTTTCACAGGATTCGAGGGTTTGCCCCATCGGTTCGCAGCGGTTCCGAGCCCGGCACACATTCGATGCATCAACGATTCGAAGGCTACCAATGTTGGCGCAGCCTTGGCCGCCTTGACGGGTTTTGAGCGTCAGCAAAAGGTAATTCTCATTGCGGGTGGTGACAGTAAGGGCGCGGATTTGACGCCACTGGGCCCTGCTATGCAGGGGCGGGTGCGTCAGTTGCTGACCCTAGGGAAAAATGCTGCAGAGCTCAATGATGTTGCAACTCAATATGGAATCGCCTGGCGGCACATAGAGACCATGGATCAAGCCGTGGCGGCGGCGATGGATCAGGCGGAGGCCGGAGATACAGTCCTGTTGTCGCCCGCGTGTTCGAGTCTGGATATGTACGCCAATTTTTCCACTCGCGGCGAGCACTTCACCCAGTTGGTGGCTCAGTATCAAACGCGATCAAAAACCGAGGTTGATGCATGACTGCCCGAGTGGTCAACATACCAAGGCAAAGCCTGTACCTGCTTGTCACTTGGGTCGTGTTGCTTGTCTTCGGGACCATCATGGTGGGATCGGCATCTGTGGCGATGCCAGGCGATTACATCGTCAAGCAATTGGTGAATCTGTGCATTTCGCTCTTTCTTGCAGTGGTGGTGCTGACAATTCCGCTAACAACGTGGACGAGGTTTTACTGGCTAGGCTGGATCCTTTCGCTGTTTCTGGTGGTTTTGGTACTGGTGCCTGGTGTGGGGTATGAAGTCAAAGGTGCAACGCGGTGGGTTCGAATTGGCGGCTTCAGTTTGCAGTCAGTAGAGGTTGCGAAGTTTGGACTGATGATTTTTCTGGCCGGGTATCTGACCCGTTATCACGACATGTTGCAGCAGTCGCCAAATCGCATTCTTATTCCGTTGGCCATGGTATTTATCGTGTGCGCGCTGGTTGTCGCTGAGCCGGACTTAGGGTCTGCGGCCGTGGTGCTAGCCACCACGCTTTCGGTGCTGTTTATGGCAGGCGCCAAACTTCGATTCGTACTGTTGATGGTCGTCGGTGGCGCTCTGCTGTTTGCACTGATGGTTTGGCTGGAGCCTTTTCGGATGCGGCGTATGGCTGCCTTTACCGACCCTTGGGCGGTGCCCTTCGATACCGGCTACCAGTTAGTGCAGGCATTGATCGCTTTTGGTCGCGGAGAACTGCTGGGGCTGGGTTTGGGTGAAGGAATCCAAAAGCTCTCTTATCTGCCGGAAGCGCACAATGATTTCATATTTGCTGTTATTGCCGAAGAACTCGGCAGCATTGGCGCCATTGCGCTGATCGTTCTCTATACCTTTTTTGTCGCCATGGTTTTATCCGTTGCCAAACGAAGCCTGCAAACGGGTAATCTGTTTGCGGGTTACTGTTGTTACTTCGTAGGTTTCATTTTTGCTTATCAGTTTTTGGTGAATGTGGGCGTGAATGTGGGTGTTTTACCAACGAAAGGGCTAACACTGCCGTTTATCAGCTATGGAGGAAACAGCCTAATGGTTTCCTGTGCGCTTTTTGCATTCGTGTTGCGTTGTAGTTGGGTCGAGGAGATGGCCCCGGCTACATCACGCAAATCGTCAGTTGGGCGTTGAAGGAGTATCCGATGGATCAGCTGAGTGAATACCAAGTGCCAGAGATGGGCCGCATACGAACCATCCACTTCGTGGGTATCGGTGGCGCGGGTATGTGCGGCATAGCCGAAGTACTGCTCAATCAGGGGTACTCGGTCACCGGTTCTGACATGAGGGAGTCCACCAATACGCAGCGACTGCGCAGCAAGGGTGCCAAGGTGTTTTTGGGCCACGACGCGCAATGGATTCAAGGCGCTGATGTGTTAGTGGTTTCGTCGGCTATCGATCCAACCAATCCGGAGCTGCTTGCGGCCAAGGAGCAGCGTTTGCCAGTGGTGCCCCGAGCGCAGATGCTGGGTGAGCTGATGCGATATCGGCATGGTATCGCTGTCGCCGGTACCCACGGAAAAACCACGACCACCAGTCTGATTACGGAAATTTTTCGCTGTGCGGAATTGTCGCCAACCTTCGTGATTGGCGGTCTCTTGAACAGTGCCGGCACGAATGCGGAGCTCGGGGCCGGCCGCTATCTGATTGCCGAAGCCGATGAAAGCGACGCCTCTTTTTTGCATTTGCAGCCGATGACTGCGGTGATCACCAATATCGATGAAGATCATATGGCAACTTACGATCACGACTTCGCCAAAATGAAATCGGCCTATGTGGAATTTACCAATCGCCTGCCCTTTTACGGCAACGTAATCGTCTGTGCTGACGATGCGGAAGCCCTTGCCCTGAGCAGCCAATTCTCTCGGTCGGTGATCACGTACGGCTGCTCAGAGCAGGCACAATTTCGAGCAACCGATATTCAAAATACGGGTCAACAATGGACGTTTACGGTGACTCGCGGTGACTTGGGACCACCCTTGCCCGTGCGCATCAGCTTGCCGGGTCATCACAATGTGATGAACGCCTTGGCCGCAATTGCTGTTGCCACTGAGGAAAGCATCTCCGACGAAGCGATTTTGAACGGGCTTGATGCGTTCGGCGGGGTTGGCCGACGCTTTCAGGTCAGTGACGTGGTCGCAGTAGCAGAGGCGTCAGTGACCTTGGTTGATGACTATGGCCATCACCCCACGGAGGTTGAGGCAGTGATCAAAACCGCTCGCGACGTTTGGCCGGACCGTCGCCTGGGGATGGTCTATCAGCCCCACCGTTACAGTCGTACCAAGGATTTGTTCGACAGTTTTGTTCGCGTACTCTCTGGTGTGGACGCGCTGATATTGCTGGACGTTTATGCCGCCGGTGAAGACCGCATTGACGGCGCTGACAGTAAGGCCTTAGCTCAGGCGATTCGACAGCGTGGCCAGCTGAATCCGATATATGCCGTTGATACCGATGAAGCACTTGAATTGCTGCCAACCCTTGTCGCGCCCCAAGATGTGTTGGTCGTACAGGGGGCCGGTAACGTCAACACGATATCCAATAGGTTGACTGGCCATGATGGTTAAACGGCTGATCCTTATCTTAGTGGCCGTGGGAGGACTGGTTTTGGTTTACGCGGCTTGGAGCGCGTTGGATCGACCGATCCAGACCGTCGTCGTGTCTGGGGAACCTACGCAAGCCGAACGCCGCCGAGTCGAAGAGTCGATGGCTTCGGCTGAATTGGCGGGAATTTTGTCGACAGATCTTGAAGTGATCGAGGCGCGGCTGAGACAAATGGGGTGGACCCGTGATGTAACCGTTCGTCGTCACTGGCCCGATCGTTTGGAAATCCGTTTACATAAAGTCGTGCCAGTAGCCCGGTGGGGAGACCACGATTATCTTGCCGCCAATGGCCAGCCGTTGCAGTTGCCGGATCATTATGCGGATTTACCGTCTCTGAATGCGCAGATCAGCACGCCACAGCAGACCATGGAGGTTTATCGCTTGTTGCAGCTTTTTGCCTCGCGTCAGGCGTTGCGCATCACGCACTTGACCGAGTCCCCTCAGGGAGAATGGCAGGTGGGGTTCGCCAGTGGCATGCGCCTGCGCTTGGGATCGAGCGATGTTTACGAGCGGATGGACCGATTTTTGCGCGCTTATGCGGTTGCGCTCAAGGACCAGCCGCGGAGAATTGATTACGTTGATGCGCGCTATACCAGTGGCATTGCAGTACGATTTGAGCAGCAACAAAAGAATGATAAGCCCCTCGCCGGACAGATGGGTTTGGCGACGGGAGTGTTGAGCGTTCACCTAATGAATAATGGATCATAGATATGGCTGCTGATAAACAAACGCAGAGAATCGTCGCGCTAGACATTGGTACAAACAAAATTGCGGCGATCGTTGCGAACGTGAATGCTCAGGGCGAGCTGGAGATTATCGGCATAGGCACGCATCAGTCTCGCGGGCTGAAGAAAGGCGTCGTGGTGAATATCGATTCCACGGTTCAATCCATTCAGCGCGCGGTTGAAGAAGCCGAGCTGATGTCAGGTTGCGAAATTGATTCGGTGTATGCCGGTATCGCAGGCAGCCATATCCGCAGTTTGAATTCCCATGGCATTGTAGCGATTCGTGATCGCGAAGTTTTTTCGTTGGATATTGATCGGGTGATTGATGCGGCCAAGGCCATGGCGATTCCCGCTGATCAGAAAATCCTCCATGTATTGCCTCAGGAATACATTATTGATGCCCAAGAAGGGGTGAAGGAACCCTTGGGCATGTCCGGCGTACGGCTTGAAGCCAAGGTTCATATGGTGACCTGTGCGGTGAATGCGGCGCAGAACATCGAAAAATGTATTGAGCGCTGTGGGCTTGGTGTGAACGACGTGATTTTGGAGCAACTTGCCTCCAGCTATTCGGTACTCAGTGACGATGAGCGTAATCTGGGCGTGTGCTTGGTCGATATCGGAGGCGGTACCACAGATATTGCCGTTTTTACCGAGGGCGCGATCAGGCATACGGCGGTTATCCCCATTGCAGGCGATCAGGTCACCAATGACATCGCAATGGCGCTGCGTACGCCGACCCAGAATGCTGAGGACATTAAAATACGCTACGCGTGTGCATTAACACAGTTGGCTAAACCCGACGAAGTGATTAAAGTACAGGGTGTCGGCGACAAACCAGAAAAAGAAATGTCGCGCCAAACGTTGGCGGAAGTGGTAGAACCACGGTACGACGAGCTGTTTAGATTGATTCAAGCAGAGCTGCGTCGAAGCGGCTTTGAGAACATCATTGCGTCTGGCATCGTTTTAACGGGTGGCGGGGCGAAGATGGAAGGTTTGATTGAGCTTGCGGAAGAAATATTCCACATGCCAGTCAGTTTGGGGGCGCCACGTCTCGTGGCGGGTTTGAAGGACATCGTAAGGAATCCCGTATACGCAACCAGCGTTGGCTTGTTGCAGTACGGGCTAGAGCGAGAACAGGAACGCACTGAAAAACAAAGCGGCCATAAGAGCAGTACGTTTGACAGTATCAGGAACTGGTTTCGCGAAAACTTCTAGCACCAGCAGGAGAAGGCGATGTTTGAGATAGTGGATAGTGCACCGCAGAACGCAGTGATCAAAGTCATTGGCGTTGGCGGCGGAGGCGGCAACGCCGTGCAACATATGGTCAGCAATGACGTCAAAGGCGTCGATTTTATTGCGGTCAACACAGACGCTCAGGCCCTCAATGGGCTGGGAGCAGAAAGAACCCTGCAAATTGGTAGCAGTATCACCAAGGGCTTGGGAGCGGGTGCCAATCCAGAAACAGGGCGCGCCGCAGCGGTAGAAGATCGGGAGCGACTGGCTGAGTTGCTGAGCGGTGCCGACATGGTATTTATCACTGCCGGCATGGGCGGTGGCACGGGTACCGGTGCGGCACCCGTAGTTGCTGAAGTAGCCAAGGAACTCGGTATTTTGACGGTCGCAGTGGTAACCAAGCCGTTCAAATTCGAGCGTCGCTCGAAAGTAGCCGATAAAGGTTTGGCGGAACTCGTCGAACATGTCGATTCGCTGATTACGATTCCTAATCAGAAATTGCACGACGTGCTCGGCGACGGCACGTCGATGAAAGACGCATTCGCTGCTGCCAATAACGTATTGCTTGGTGCGGTCAAAGGCATTGCCGATCTCATTATCTTGCCGGGTCTCATCAACGTCGACTTCGCAGACGTGCGTACTGTGATGTCTGAGATGGGCTCTGCGATGATGGGAACGGGCCGTGCCAGCGGTGCTAATCGGGCCCGCGACGCAGCCGAAGCGGCGATACGTTCACCCTTGCTTGATGACATCGATATCAACGGTGCGCGTGGGATTTTGGTCAATGTGGCTGCCGCAGATTTGACAATGGGCGAGTTCATGGAAGTGGGCGACATGGTCGAAGAGTTCGCATCAGACAATGCGACGGTTGTGGTTGGTACCGTCATCGACGAATCGTTGGGCGATGATCTGATGGTCACCATCGTGGCGACAGGGCTGGATAAAGTCAGTATGCCGAGCATCGTTGTAAGCAATGATCCAATACTGGAAAGCGCAGCGGCAGCGGGTGACTACGGGAATTTCGACGAGCCGCCTCATCTTCGCAATCCGGTTCGTTACGGCAGCGGAGTGGAAAATGTCGATATTCAAAGCAAAGACATGGACTACCTCGACGTGCCAGCGTTTCTCAGAAGACAAGCGGATTAAGTACTGATTCGCCGGCTATTCCTCTTGGCGCGATGGCGAGTTGAAGAGGCATTATGACATGACAAGGAATAGGCATTGTCCACTGCAAATCTGCAACAGACCCTGAGAAACAGTATCGGAGCGACAGGGGTCGCTCTGCATACCGGTCGCAAAGTAAACCTCAGCTTGCACCCCGCCGAGGTCGATACCGGTATCGTTTTCAAGCGCACGGACTTACCCGGTGGGGTGAACTTTCCCGCCCGCGCGGCAGCCGTAGGCAATACCCAAATGGCAACGTCACTGTGTTCAGGTGAAAATCAACTCTCGACGATAGAGCATTTGATGGCAGCGTTGTCCGGACTGGGAATTGATAATGTTGTTGTGGAGGTTGATGGCGGCGAACTGCCGATTATGGATGGCAGTGCGGCGCCCTTCGTTTTTTTGCTCCAATCAGCCGGTGTCGTCGCCCAATCATCGTCAAAGAAATTTCTGCGTGTTCTGCGGCCAGTGAGCGTGAGCGATGGTGACGCGAGCGCCACGCTTTCGCCCTACGAAGGGTTTCAGCTAAGCTACACCCTAGAATACGATCACCCCGTGTTTGCGGCGCATGCCCATACGGCAACGGTAGAGTTTTCAAGCACCAGCTTTGTCAAGGAAGTGAGCAGAGCGCGTACTTTTGGTTTCCTAGCAGATTTTGAAAAGCTCAGAGACCTCAATCTCGCCCAAGGGGGCAGCCTGGATAACGCCGTGGTGGTGGATGATTCCAAGATTTTGAACGAGCATGGTCTCAGGGCGCGGGACGAGTTTGTGAAGCACAAGATTCTGGACGCGATTGGTGACCTGTATCGGTTGGGATTCAGTACGTTAGGTGGCTTTCACGGCCACAAATCCGGTCACGGGCTGAACAATCAGCTGGTTCGCAAGCTGCTCAGCGAGCCGGATAGCTACGAGATTGTCACCTTTGATCAAGGGGATCAGGTGCCCGAGGCTTATGCAAGGCAATCCACCGAGGCGGCATAAGAGCTCTTCGACAAAAGCCTAGGTTTCGGCGTGAGCGCTCAACACTTTGAGCACCAGCTCTTCGACACGGCAAAACGCGGAGAGCGCGTTGAGTTTTGGGACCAAGTCCGGTGCCATGAAGCGCATTTTTGTTGCGACTCCCGCGCTACGGCAGTTGATGATCAAGCGCGAACCTTTGATGTCGCTGACTTCAATCTGATGTCTGAGCTGGACGTCGACTGCTGCCCGCAGTTGGTCGGTCCAGGATCTCTGATTGGCTGCATGACGCAGTAATTTCTGCAGCGGGCTGTAGCCGTTTCCTTCGCGCAAAAGATCGTCAACATGTTTAGAGGCCATAGGTTCAACCGAGTGTCAGACACGGGACATGATAGCGGTTTGTGCCGTAAACCGCCCGGCCGTGGCGCGCCATGCCCAAAGCCATGATGGTCGCTTTGCACATTGATGGCATTTTGCTATGTTGTTCCCTGCTCAACCGACCAGTCGAACACTTTTATGCAGCTCATCTTGATCAACAAAAACGGTGAACCGACTCAGCTCGCACTGCCGTCGTGGAAAATCAAGGCGCTGTCGGTTGTCTTAGGAGTTGTCTGTCTTGGACTCGTCGTATCAGGGTTTATGCTGAAACAATCGGACTTTGTGGACGCGGCGGTAATCGACAATTGGCGTGCAAAGCTCAGCGAACAGGATGCGGTGGTCGAAGCGTTGCAATCCCAGTCTGTTGCTCGGCGGCAGGCGGTGGGCCGCCAAATTGCGGAGATGCAAGCTAGGCTTCGGCGCATGGAGGCTTTGGCCTCGTATATGCACGAATCATCGGGCCTACCACAAGACGAATTTGATTTTGACGCCCCAGTCTCTCAAGGCGGCCCGTTGAGCGCTAAGGCCGAAGTGCTAGGCGTAGAGAATCTCGATGATCAGCTACTCAATCTGTCCGAGCGTTTAAAGCAACGTGAGACCGAGCTGAGCATATTGGATCAGGTGCTGGTTGGCGTTTATACCGAACAAGGTGCTACGCCTGTGGGAGCGCCAATTGTGAAAGGCTGGATGTCGTCACCCTTTGGGGAGCGAGTAGATCCCATCTCTGGGAAAAAGGCCTGGCACGAAGGCATGGACTTTGCTGGAGCGAGCGGCTCCGACGTGATCGCGGTTGCAAATGGTGTCGTGGTCTTCGCGGGTTATAGGTCAGGATACGGCAAACTCATCGAGATCAGTCACGGAGAAGATCTTCGAACGCGCTATGGCCACCATCAAGAGCTTCTTGTGCACGCGGGTCAAAGCGTGAAACGAGGGGACGTGATCGGCCGAATGGGCAGCAGCGGTCGTTCGACCGGGCCTCATGTTCACTTTGAAGTGCTAAAATCGGGGAAACCCGTGAATCCAGCCCGTTACGTTAGCGCCCGCTAACGCCGATAGATAAGAGGTGCCAAGGCACAATTTCTCTTTCTGCTTCGGTCTACTTTTTGAAAATCTCTCGACAGGTCTGTATAGATCTGGCGGCGCTATCGCTACAATGGCTTTTTTTACAAACCGCAGACTATGGCAAACTTTCTCGCCCGACTATTTGGCACGAAAAATACTCGCGAATTGAAACGCATGGGACGGTTGGTGCAGCGCATCAACGACCTCGAGCCCCAATTTGATGCCGAGACCGATTTGGCCGCTCACACGGCGGCGCTCAGAGAGCGCTTGGCTGCTGGAGAGACCCTGGACGAGTTGCTGCCTGAAGCGTTTGCGGCGGTTCGGGAAGCAGCAAAGCGCACCAAGGGCATGCGGCACTTCGACGTCCAGTTGATCGGTGGCATTACGCTTCACGAGGGGCGGATAGCCGAGATGCGGACCGGTGAAGGCAAAACCTTGATGGCCACGTTGCCAGCCTATCTAAACGCCTTGCCCTGCAAGGGTGTCCACGTGGTGACGGTAAACGATTACCTCGCCAAGCGAGATGCGCAGTGGATGGCACCGATATACGAAATGCTTGGGCTGCGGGTCGGGATCATACAGTCCGGTCAGCCGGCCGCAGAAAAAATGGAGGCCTATCAGGCCGATATCATTTACGGCACCAACAACGAATTCGGGTTCGACTATCTGCGCTCCAATATGGCTTTTACCGCCGAGGACAGACTTCAGGGCGAGCTTTTTTTCGCCATCATTGACGAAGTCGACTCGATACTGATTGATGAGGCGCGTACGCCGCTGATTATTTCCGGTGCCTCCGAAGAAAACACATCGCTGTACCAAACGATCAATCAGATTCCGCCCCAGCTGGAAGAGCAGGCCTTCGACGATACGCCGAGGGTTTTTGGTGAGCCAGATGTCGAGCCCACTGGTGATTACATGGTGGATGAAAAGAATCGACAGGTTGAATTGACCGAACTCGGCC
>JAACDS010000085.1 GCA_009936895.1 Pseudomonadota bacterium | reverse complement strand
GGACAGCTTGACGCTTCGATCTGCACCATGGTCAAGGGAGTAGCGCAGAAAGTGACTGAGGTTGAGGAGCATGCTGCTTGCTTGATCAGCAGCACCCTTATCAATGAGCGCATAAATTGAATTCAGCGTGTTAAACAAAAAGTGGGGGTTTAGCTGGTATCGAAGCAAGGTCAACTGACTCTCCTTGACCGCTGCTTCGGCGCTAATACGCCGCAACACTTCCTCTTTTTGCAGGGCCTCGGCAAGCAATAATTGATCCCTTTCAGACTGCAACAGCCGGTAGTACTTGATGCCGTGATAAAAGGCCGCCCAGCAGAGAAAAATGAAGATCGACGGGAAGTACCAACCACCGAAATCTGCCCATAGGTTGGTTTCGTCAGTCATTGCCTCGAAGGTGGCCAACCGAATCACCGCCCACGCCAGAGCGAAAATCATGACCGATACGACAATGACTACCGCTCTCGTCGCCCAAGAGGCGCTCCAAAAACTGCGAAAAACCAAACGCAACGGCCAACTCAACGCGATGCCTAAAAGCGACTGCAGAACGTTGTGCAACACATAGGTCAACTGAGGTTGGTTGTACCAAAGATTCAAACTGACATAGCTGATCAGCGAGATGCTCAGCCAGCCCGCAAACTGAAGCAACCAAAATTGCGCCTCTCGGCTGGCAACGAGCTTGGGCACGAGCGATTGAAAGAATGAAGGCGCTGTCACGGGGTTCACTGCAAGCGGTTCAGCCACGGTATTCCTTTGTTGAGTTCCATGGGCATACTAAGGGCTGCGCTGCGATAAGCCCAGCCAGCATTTGGATGCTTAGGTGTTTCCTATCGTTCTCAGCGTAAAGCTTAAAGTGTTTGTTAGGACTCAGCCAACATCTGATGATTCAGGAAAGGGACAAATTCGTGAACAAACTATCGTCGGCCCTAAGGCCTGTGGCAACCGCGCTGGTGCTATTGGCATGTTCCCCAATCGCAGCGGGTTACAGCAACGATGCCTTCGAGTGCTATGTGGCCGTGTATTCGGTAGTGGGAAAAAAACCAACCTTGGTGAACCCGGCCCTGCGCGTTGGCCTTCACCCTCAGGGCAACGATCCGGTGATTCATATCTACGGCGATGAACTGAGCATCTTGCCGCTTAAATCGGTGACGATTTCCGATCGTTTCATTCGCGGGCGAATCCATTCCGCCCATAAACCTGTGGAACTGGGCGGATTGCAGCTGCGGCAAAGAGGTCTGGAACTTACCTTTAACCTCACCGAATTCAAACGGGGCACCGAACAACGGTTATCGGATCTGTCGTTCAAAGGCGAATGCTCATCGGTGGGTTACCAAAGCGATTAAGTGACAGATGACCTGGTTCCGAGCAAATCACTCGCGGGTCTTTCTACCCCTTGAGGCAAGCAGATCGCATGGTGTTGGCGGCCATGCCACGCAGACTGCCGAACCGCTCAATGGCGGTTTCAATCAGGCCTTTGCGTCGGCTTCCTTCGAAACATCGCAGCGCACTGCCCTGGCCGTGCCGCCGGACGCGCCAATCTCACGTCTGGAAATACTCGGGATTGCGAAAGGCCAAATGCAGCTCGCGATAGGCAAACCGCCAGCCTTGGTTGGTGAGTTTGAATTGATCTGAGTAATGTCCTACCGCAGCCGGAGCAAACGGTTCGATGGGTTTGTCCTCAAGACTCGCCTCACCGATGTGTCGATACAGGGACAAATACGTGGTTCCTGTCGCATGTTCCTGATCAACCGGTTCGATGAGGATATTGGTCAGGACATGCCGAGAACGCAGTTTCGCCGGACGGTTCGCCATGGCCCGGGCGATAGCTGCCTGGCCCTCGACACGGCCGGAAACCTTCAGGACGCCCTCATCGCCAAACAATGCAGCAAACTCTCCGTATCGCTGGGTATCAAGATAAACCGCATAGGCAATGGACAGGCGTTCACAGGCCCGACTGATCCCATCAAAAACGTTGTTTTCCATAATTCCACATCCGCTAATTTGGCATTTTAAGCTACAGGCGATGGCATCCGAGAAAAAATCTCTATCCAAGCAACGAAGTTGCAGCCCTTCGCCCGCATCCTCGCTATACTGCCCGCTTCATCTATTGGATGTGCTGTTAGCCGAAGACGCAAGCGAAGCGTCGGCTCGCCGAGCGTACGCGTCCAGTTGAATGGCCGGTTGGGGTTGCGAATTACCAAGTCCCTTGACGGCGTTCAGCCCCTCTCAGCCCGGGTGGTGAAATTGGTAGACACAAGGGACTTAAAATCCCTCGGAGGAAACTCCGT
>JAACDS010000426.1 GCA_009936895.1 Pseudomonadota bacterium | reverse complement strand
ATTACCGACACCATCAATCAAGGCGACTTAGCCTTCATGCGCGGTATCTTAGAGCAATATCAAAACGACTCAGATTTAGCGCCGCTGGATATCGCAGCCGCTCTGGCTACCCTATCGCTGGGCGAGCGCTCTTTATTAGTTAAACCAGAAACTCGCGCCCGCAACGAGCGTAACGAACGCAACGCCAACAACGCCCGAGGTCAAAGAGACCTCAAACCACGAGGCCCCAGATCGGAACGACAGGAACGCGGGCAGCGTGACGAGAACACACGAGGAAACAAAAAGCGGGGTGCCATCGTGCCAGCTGCTGATATGGAGTTGTTTCGTATCGAAGTGGGACACAATCATGAAGTTGAGCCGCGAAATATCGTCGGCGCGATTGCCAACGAGGCGGGATTGGACGCTCAGAACATCGGTCGGATCGACATCCAAGACGATCATTCACTAGTCGAGCTTCCCGCAGGCATGCCCAAACCCATTTTCGCCGACCTTAAGAAAGCATGGGTCTGCGGTCAAAAACTGAACATCGCTCGGGTTGAAGGCAGCGGGGACAAAAGACCAGGTGACGGCACGAGAGCGAATCGAAAAAAAATGGACAGGTCACGAACCGACAACCAAGAGCAAAAGGCGAAGAAAAGGACAAACGTGAAGGCAAAAAGCGATCAGCCAAATAAGCCTATTCGAGAAGCGAAAAGACGTAAGCGCGTGGCCGCCAAAGACTGACGCGATATCACTGCGGGATCGGCGGGAAATTTGTTTGCATGGTGTGAACTAAAAAGCTCGCGGGCAACACTGCAAATTCACTTGCCATAACGCATTCTTAACCCGTCTTGGAGGTGATGCTTCTGTGCTATCCCCTCTCCCCCTCTGCGCTACTTCACCTCCAAGACACTTTCATTTTCCCCGGCACCGCCGCTTTTCACGCACCTCACCGCACACTCCTTGCAGTACTTGCTCAGTGAATCTTATCGTTTCCTTTGCGGCCTTTTTTGCCTCGTTGCCGATCCAATGACCAGCGTAGGGTCTTTTAAAAAACATACATGTAAAGCAAAAACCCAAACCAGAAGCCGTACGGATTACGACTCGGCGCCATCACATAACTCACCAACAGAAACCCCGCGACAAAGGCGAGTACGGTGCCGAAAAAAATACCAAGGTCTTTCAAAAGCCCTCGAAAGGTCGAATCACTCATGCGCTTACACTCTCAATGCGAATAACTCTGTGCTTTGCCGTTTCATCTTCTATCTGCAAACTGCACACTGGCGTTTCCTGTTTGGTAGTCGCGAGCAAATATATGAATATCTGGGTTGATGCAGACGCTTGCCCCAAGGCAATCAAGCAAGTGCTATTCAAAGCCGCCGATCGATTACAGGTATCCTTGACCCTCGTCGCCAACCAATACGTCCCAACGCCGCCGTCAAAGGTAATCAGGTCCATTCAGGTGGCGCAAGGTTTCGACGTTGCAGACAACGCTATTGTCGAACGCGTGGCCGAAAACGATTTGGTGATCACTGGTGATATTCCATTGGCTGCCGACGTCGTGGCGAAAGGCGCCACAGCGCTGAATCCTAGAGGCACCCACTACACCAAGGAAAACGTTAAAGACTATCTGCAGCGCCGGAATCGAGCAGAAGAAATGCGCGCCACAGGAGTCCTCAGCGGCGGCCCTGCGGCCCTGGATAAAAAGGATGTTCAGACTTTCGCTAACGCGCTAGACCGCATACTCGCGCGCTCCGTCAATCGCTAAGGGCCAACAGTGCCTTTAAGCCTTCAGCGTTCGAAACCTTACGCACTTGCGCCGGTACGCATCGCGTAGAGCACCTGGCCCGTACTGCACAAACGCCCGTCGTCATTCACGATATCAATGGCCACCGTGCTCAATTGACGACCGCGTTTGATCACACGTGCTTTCGCCTCCAGCCACTGACCGTGGGCTTGACGCAGATAGGTGATGGACAGATCCGCCGTACCTGCCGGCTCACTGCCGGGCAATGCTTTACTGAATACGGCTGCAACTGCGGCCATATCCACCATCGTCGCCAACACGCCCCCATTTACACTGCCGCCGATACCCGTTGGCGTTGTTTCAGTAACGGTAAGCCGTAAACAGGCGTAATCGTCTGCAATTTCCGCGATGGACAATCCGATAAACCGATGGAAGGGGTTTTCGTCGAAACGCTGAAAAAAAGCCTCGCTGTCTCCAACCGGCATAATATCGTTTTTCACTGTAATCCTTTTACTGCTAGACAAACGTTGCAGGCCGAACGTTACTCTTTCGACGAAAGCGGTGCCAATTCAGTTTCGGCGGTGGCATTTGCCCAGCGACACCGTTAGACTTCCGCTCCCCCAGGCTGGGTGGCAGAGTGGTTATGCAGCGGACTGCAACTCCGTTAACGCCGGTTCGATTCCGACCTCAGCCTCCATGTTTTCGCTCAGACTAGAGTACTCCTCAGCGGAGCCCACGGCTGAGTGACGACCAAGCAGCCCGCAGGTATTGCCACATACTCCATAGGGTCATCACTGCCGCCAGATACAGCAGCACATAGCCTGCTTGCAGCGCGATTGAGTCGTTCCCAACGGGCTGAGACATCAGTAAGGTCAGCGCAATCATTTGCAGTGTGGTCTCGATCTTGCCGAGATAGCTAACAGCAACCGCAACGGAATCGTTGATCTCTGCCATCCATTCGCGCAGCGCGCTGATGACAATTTCACGTCCGACAATGACCAGACTCGGCAGCGTTAGCCAAGGATCGTTGTGATAGGAAACTAGGATGATCAGCGCGGCGACCACGATGAGCTTGTCTGCCACCGGATCCAAGAACGCGCCAAAGGGCGTGGTTTGATTCAACCGGCGAGCCAAATAACCGTCAAGCCAATCCGTTATCGCCGCGAGGGCAAACAACACACTTGCAGAGAAGATGCTCCAATCCTTCTGCAACATATACAGCACAATGAAAACGGGGATCAAAAGAATGCGGGCGACCGTTATGACATTCGGGAGATTCACGAAACGTTATCCAGATTGTTTTGACTGATGGAAACACAAACTACCGAGCTTGGCTGTGGCCAGCACCTACTCATGCAGCGCGTTATATATTTGATGAGCAATGGTGCCACTAATTCCCGGCACTTTCGCCAATTCTTCTGCACTCGCGCCGCGGATACCATTCGGACTGCCAAAATGCATCAGCAGCTGGCGCCGACGCTTGGGGCCGACACCGGCAATTTCTTCCAGTTCGCTCTGATTGCGTTTTTTACTTCGGCGCGCACGATGGCCGGTTATTGCAAACCGATGTGCCTCGTCACGTATATGCTGCAACAGGTGGCCCGCTTCCGAACGCCCATCGATCACTATTTCCGTTTCACCAAGAAAGAACCGTTCTTCGCCGGATATACGTTCAACACCCTTTGCGATACCAAGGGTTTTAACCGATTCGACTTGCAGCTCTTGCAGTACGGCTAAGGCACGTCGGACCTGACCTAACCCACCGTCAATGACTAACAAGTCAGGCATGGCCCCTTCTCCCTTGATCAGTCGGGTGTAACGACGACGCAGTGCCTACTCCATGGCCGCGTAATCGTCTCCGCCTGTAATACCCTCAATATTAAAGCGACGGTACTCGGCGTTCACTGGTCCATTGGTGTCAAAAACAACGCAGGACGCCACCGTCGCCTCGCCCATGGTGTGACTGATATCGAAACATTCGAGTCGCTGGGGCATCTCATCAAGGCCGATGGCGTCCTGCAAATTCTGAAACCGGGCGAGCATATGGCTTTTGTCCGCCAGATGGCTGCGTAAGTTCAGTTTTGCATTGTCTTTTGCCAACGAAAGCCAGCGCGCCCGCTGGCCCCGCACATGCTGTGTTAGCTGCACGGCGCGACCCGCTTTTTCATTCAGCGCCTCGTTTAGCGCTTCGACATCGGTGGACAGATCGCTCACGAGGATGGACTTCGGAATGTCGCGTTGTACCGACGCAAAGTAATACTGAGCTAAAAAAGCCTGCAAAAATTCGCCAGGCGATAGCGACAGATCATTTTTGTTGTAATAGGTTCGCTGGCCTAGAACCCGACCCGCGCGAACAAAAATACCCTGAACACAGTTCTGGCCGCCCTCTTCCGCAAAACCAAAAACATCCACGTCGCCTGCCGCACCGTGGACGTACTGTCGCTCCTGCAGCTTACGCAGCTGTTGGATTTGGTCGCGGTATTTGGCCGCTTTCTCGTAATCCATCTCAGCTGCGGCAGCATCCATCTTCACTTTGAATTGGTCCAGGACATCAATGCTCTTGCCCTGCAGAAACAAAATCGCCAGATCCACGTCTTCCGCATAGTCTTGCTCAGAAATCAGCCCCACACAGGGCGCGCTACAGCGGCGTATTTGATGTTGCAAGCACGGCCTAGAGCGATTTTTAAAATAACTCTCATCGCACTGACGAATCAAAAAAAGCTTCTGAAGCACGTTCAGACTGTCTCGTACCGCCGCCGCCGATGGAAACGGTCCGAAGTACTTGCCTGAACCCTTCTTCAATCCTCGGTGGAAAGACAAGCGCGGATAGGTGCTTGGGGTAGAGATATGAACGAAGGGGTAGGATTTATCGTCTCTGAGTAAAATATTGTAGGGCGGACGATCGGTTTTGATCAGATTCTGCTCTAACAGCAGCGCCTCAGTCTCGCTCTTGGTTACCGTCGTCTCCACGCGATGAATCTTCGCCACCATGGCCATGGTTTTGGTGGCCAGACCAGAGGCTCTAAAGTAGCTTGAGACCCGATTTTTCAAGTTACGAGCTTTGCCCACATAGAGCACCTT
>JAACDS010000084.1 GCA_009936895.1 Pseudomonadota bacterium | reverse complement strand
TTGGGGTTCTGCCGTGACCACTGCGATTGGGTTGCAAAACTTGGGTCAGTGCGCGGGCATACACATCAATATGCCCAATGCCGGAGCGCCGAAGGATGCGCTCGCGAATCCCGATGACAAGGACAAAGTGGCCTTAGCCGGTGCGCGTTATTACGCCGAATGGGGCGCGGGTTATTCCAAACAGCAAAGCACCCGTCCGCAAACTCTAGGTTATGGACTGGTGGATTCTCCGATGGGACAGGCCGCCTGGATTATCGAAAAGTTTTTTGAGTGGACGGACTGTCAGGGTCACCCAGAGAATGCGCTTACCCGGCAGGAACTCATCGACAACGTGATGTTTTATTGGCTGCCGGGCACCGGCGCATCGTCAGCGCGATTGTATTGGGAGAGCTTTGGCACGGCGTTTGGTGGCGGCGCAGAGCGGCAGGTGTCTTTACCGACCGGTTGCAGTATTTTCCCTAAAGAGATTGTTGCAACACCGCGCCGCTGGGCACAGCAGCGCTATCCGAATATCGTTTACTGGAACGAGTTGGATCAAGGCGGGCACTTTGCTGCCTTTGAACAGCCGGAACTTTTTGTGCAGGAACTTCGTGCCTGTTTTGGAGAAATGGTTCTATAACCGGCGAACCGAGTACATAACTGGAGGGTTAGAACATGGCCGTAGCGTTAAACATCAATGGCCGCGAAGTTGCTTTAGACGTACCTGATGACACACCTTTGTTGTGGGCAGTGCGTGACGAGTTAGACCTCAAGGGCACGAAGTTTGGTTGCGGCATAGGCATGTGCGGTGCTTGTACCGTCCATATTAATGGCGTTGCCCAGCGCTCTTGCATCACTCCAGTTGGCAGTGTTGCCGGTGCCGCAATTACGACAATTGAGGGCCTCAACGCTGATGGCGAACATCCTCTGCAGCAGGCGTGGGTCGCCGCCCAAACGCCTCAGTGCGGTTACTGCCAATCAGGCCAAATCATGCAGGCGGCCAGTTTGCTGGCCCAAAATAGCAACCCCAGTGATGCAGACATTGTTGATGCCATGAGCGGCAATCTGTGTCGTTGCATGGCGTATACCCGTATCAAAAAGGCCATCAAAATGGCCGCGTCGGCAGACTCGCTGGCCGTGAATGTTGGCCCGGAGGCAGCCCATGTCTAATTCATTCAAAGAAACACGAAATCTGACAACGTCAGATGGGCTCAGCCGTCGTGGTTTTATGATCGGCACTGTCGGAACCGGTGTGGCGATGGCCTTTGTGCCGATGACCTTGCTGGGTGGGTCTGCCGAAGATGTACTCAACCATGAGGCGTTTGAACCAACACTTTGGTATCGCATTGATCCGAGCGGCGGCATTAGCGTCAAAGTTACCAAGGCCGAGATGGGTCAGCACATTGGTACGGCGTTGGCGCGTATTGTTGCCGAAGAGCTGGAGGCTGATTGGGAAGATGTCAGCGTGGATTATGTTGATACGGACCCGAAATATGGGTTGTTCCTGACCGGAGGAAGTTGGTCTGTCTGGACCAGCTTTGATCAACTCAGTCGCGCCGGTGCTGCTGGTCGAGTGGCGCTCATAGAGGAAGGCGCGCGTTTACTGGGTGTCGCGGCGGATCAATGCATCGCTCGTCGGTCACAGGTGGTTTGTGGGGATCGGCAGATCGGTTATGGCGACATTGTGGCTCGCGGCCGCTTCAATCAAACATACACCGACGAACAACTTGCCAGTCTGTCCTTGAAGCCCGCAGCAGATCGCACTCTGATTGGGGCTGATACCCAGGCATTGGATATTCCCGAAAAGACTATAGGTGCGGCGACGTACGGTATTGACGCGACTTATCAAGGGATGGTCTATGCCAAACCCTTGTTGCCCCCCACCCGTTATGGGTCGGTGGTTGAGTCGGTAGACGATAGTCGGGCAAAGAGTATTGCCGGTTATCAGCAAACGCTGGTCTTAGACGATCCGTCGAATTCTGTGCCTGGCTGGGTACTGGTAATCGCGGATTCTTACCATGCGGCGCAGCGGGCGGCTCGCTCAGTTCGCGTGAGCTGGCAGGCAGGTCCCACGGCGGAGGTGAACGAAGCAGATCTGTTTGCGCGTGCTGACGAATTGATTGATAGCGGGTCGGGCGCATTGTTTCTGGACCACGCGGACGTCGATGATGTTTTTGCGTCAGCGAATAACGTAGTGACAGCGCGTTACACCACAAGCACCGCCTTGCACTTTCAACTCGAGCCCGTGAACGCGATAGGCCTTCAGCGCGAGGGCAAGTGGGAACTGCATACAGGAGCACAGTGGCAATCTCTGTCGCTGCCGGTATACGCCAAAGCCTTAGGGGTGCCCGTAGAAAAGATTCTCATGCGGACCCATCTTTTGGGTGGTGGTTTGGGCCGACGTCTGAACGGGGACTATGGCGTGCCGGCGCTTCTTGCTGCGCAAGCGCTGAATAAACCAGTAAAGGTGGTGCTCTCGCGAGAAGACGATTCACAATTTGATTCGCCGCGATCGCCGTCTGTGCAGCGGTTGAGCATGGCCTTTGACTCTGATGGTGGCGTTGTGGGTATGCAGCACGCGGCGTCTGCAGGCTGGCCAACAGCTGAACTGGCTGGTTTCTTTTTAGGTACCGGCACGAACGGCGAAAAGTTTGATCCTTTTTCCATTAACGGCGCCGATCATTGGTATGAAGTTGGCGCGCACCGCGTGCGTGCGGTAATGAACGATTTGGCTCAGCAAACCTTCCGTCCCGGCTGGCTACGATCCGTAGCTCCGGGCTGGACCAACTGGGCCTCTGAAAGCTTTATCGATGAGGCCGCCAGCGTCGTCGGCGTTGATCCGTTGGTTTTGCGCCAACGAATGCTGACCGCGCGTGGCATTAATGCAGGCTCCGAGCCCAACGCCGTGGGTGGCGCGAAACGAATGGCTAACGTTTTGGCTCGAGTGGCTGAAAAAGCTGGTTGGGGTAAGTCTTTGCCTGAAGGTGAGGGAATGGGCATTGCCTGCACTTTTGGTCAGGAACGTGCGGCGCCTACTTGGACAGCGTGTGTGGCTGAGGTGGCGGTGGATAATGAGTCTGGTGAGGTGACGCTCAATAAACTCACGTTAGTCGTCGATGCTGGAAGCATTGTGCATCCTGATGGCGCCTTGGCCCAGTGTGAGGGCGCTGCGCTATGGGGAGTCAGTTTGGCCTTGCACGAGGGTACTGAGTTCGCGGCTGGGCAGGTGCAGGACACGAATCTGGGCGGTTACCGACCACTACGAATGGGCGACGTGCCCGAGCTTGAGATCGAGTTTGTCGAAAGTGTGCACCATCCCATGGGCTTGGGTGAGCCTGCCACCACAGTGATAGCGCCAGCTATCGGTAACGCGATCTACGCGGCGACGGGTGCCCGTGTTCGTCATCTGCCGATCCGGCCAGACGCCGTAAAGGTGGCGCTGGCTGCACGGCAAAAGGCCTAGATTCGAAGGCAAAGGTGTTGGCGGCTGAGTCGCTTGATTCCTCTCGTCAGTCTCTCGCCGAAGGCGGCTATTTCCCGGTGAACTGTGGGGTGCGCTTTTCACCAAATGCCTTGCGTCCTTCCGCACCGTCCCCACTGAATTTGATACCGAGCAGTTGGTCTCTTGCAACGGCTCCGGCTTCGGCCGGGCTCTTGTTCAATGTGGCCATGCTGAATTCTTTTAGGCCTTGCACGACGAGTGGCGCTGAATCGGCCAGAATGCTGGCCCAGGCGTGGGCCTGTGTTTCTTCCTCGCCCGTGGGCACCACTTTGTTGACCATGCCGGCAGCCAATGCGCGATGGGCGTCGAAATCTTCGCCCAACAGCATAAATTCCATGGCCACTTTGGGGGGAATGCGCGCGACAGCGCTGGCAATCAAGCCGCCAGTGAACCCCAACTGGGCTTCGGGATATTTGAAGCGCGTATTGTCCGCGGCAACAACCAAGTCGCACATTTGTACGATGACGTAGGAGCCTCCGATACACCACCCTTTGACCGCCGCAATAATGGGCTTATTTGTTTGCGCTCCAATGCTTGGTACGCCTTGCCACATTTCTTTTGGCGCGTCTTTTACATCAGCGCCAACCGAGAAGGCCTTGTCGCCAGCGGCTGTGAGTACCCCAACGCGGTCATCGCTGTTTTCCAGCCGACGCCAAGCGGTTTGCAACGCAAGAATCACCTCCTCGTTCAGCGCGTTCATTCGATCCGCACGGTTGATGGTAATGGTCGCGACGTGATCGTGAGAAGTGTAGGTAACCAGTTCAGTCATAGTGTGCTCCGGTGTCATAACGCCTGTCAGTGGCCCATGATCGACGACCAGGTTTCCAGGTCGTTAATGCGTAAGTAGGCGTTGGTTTTCTTGGTTTCACCCATGGTCGCGTTAGGCACGTGGCCATAGTTGTGACCAGGTAACAGTAGGGTGTCGTCCGGTAAGCTGCAGAGCTTGCACATGCTGTGGTACATGTCTTCGGAGTTCGAGCCCGGTAAATCCACCCGGCCGCAGCCGTTGATGAATAACGTATCGCCACTGATCAGGGTGTTCTTTACTTTGAAGCATTGGCTACCGGGGGTGTGCCCGGGAGTATGTAAGAATTCGATTTCAATGTTGCCGACACGCAAGGTGTCCCCAGACTCCACCCGAGCAATATCCGATTCGGAAACCTCGGTGACTTTTTTGATGCCATCGGCTTCTAAGTTGTGGGCATAGAGTTTCACCGGGTTGGTTTCCAGCAACTTTGCATACCCCTCAACCTGATTGCCGCTGAATGAGCCACCGACGTGGTCGGGGTGATAGTGGGTGGCCAATGCAGCGGTCAGTGTGTAGTCCTTCTCATTGATGTGGTTGACCAGTGAGTCGATATCCCAAGCGGGGTCAACCAAGACAACCTCGCGGGTGCTGCGGCAGCCAATCAAGTACGTGTAGTTTTGCATCGGTCCAATTTCGATTTGCTCAATAATCAAATCCGAGGGCTCTTCCCACGCTGCGTCGCTCATGTCTTGACTCTCTTATCGGTTGACAGATTTTTGTGAACAGTCAGACATTAAAGAAATTCCCTAACGAGTAAAAGTTAGATGGTATCGACATTGTTGAAATGAAATGTGGGCGAGGCAGAATCCATGGCGACCGGCCAAGGCGTCATTGGCTATAGTAAGAGGATGAATACCCAGTCCTTGAGAGTATCGACGTTTGATGATCGGCTAGTTGCCAATCTGATACATGCTCTGCTGACCCAAACTCAGGTCCCGGTAACGGATGTTGCGGATCATGCGGGTATGCCCGGGGCCGCTGGCCTTCGGGCAGAAACACGCCGACTGTTTGGCTGCTCCCCGACCCAGTTGCGTCGCAACAATGCGCTTGCATCAAGGCATCGGTCTCAGGCTGCCTTGATCCGCGTCGATTTACCGGTAATCGGTGCTTATGATTTCGTATGGGTGTTTGACTATCTGTGCGCGCGAGCACTGCGGGGTATCGAAGAGGTTCGGGGTCGATGTTACCGCCGAAGAGTCTCTGAGGCCGGCAAACCTCCCGTGTGGCTGAGGGTGACCCAGCACGACACTGGACTACAGGTAGTGCTGCCTTTGACCTGCGGCCCCGCCTGTGCGTTGCTTTCCCGGGTAGTCCGGCTGTTTGATGTGCGGGTGGACGGCGACTTGATTGATCGGACTCTGCTCGGTGCGTCGCACCGTTATCTGAAGCAAAGCGTGGCACAAGCACCCGGGCTGAGAGTGCCTGGAGCCTGGGATGGATTTGAAACCGCCGTGCGTGCGGTACTGGGTCAACAGGTGAGTGTTGCCCGGGGTACCGAACTGGCTAACCGCATGGTCGAGGCCTACGGCGAAGGCGACTTTCCCGCTCCGGATCAGCTCAGACACCAAGAAATCGCGGAACTGGGTATGCCAGGTAATCGCGGCCGGGCCATATCGACCCTGGCGGAATGGGTCGATATGGACGGTTATACCCTGCTCGAGGGACAAGCCAGCGAGTCATTTGTGCAAGGGCTTGGCGCGGTCAAGGGCATTGGTCCTTGGACGCAAAACTACATGCGTTTGCGGGTTGTCAAAGACGTCGATGCCTTCCCCCACAATGATTGGGTTGTACTCAAGCAACTAAAGACCACTCCGGCACAGGCCTTGAAGCTTGCGGACTGCTGGCGACCTTGGCGGGCCTATGCCTTGATGCATATTTGGCGTATGGCCGGTTTACAACGCAATGTCTCCGAAGCCATTACGAGGCGGAACAAGTAAGTACTCACTTACAGGATAGATCATGACAACTTACTACACCTACACACAGAGCCCAGTTGGTCGTTTAATGTTGACTGCCAGTGACCACGCGTTAACGGGTTTGTATTTTTCCACGGGTAACAAGGCCCGAACCACGCCTGACGACAGCTGGTGCCGCAATGACTCCCATTTTCGACAAGCCCGACAAGAACTGGATGAGTACTTTGAGCATCGGCGGCGATGCTTCGAGGTGGCCTTGGAACCCTGCGCAACGCCTTTCCAAAGCCGAGTACTGGATGCGCTTCGCGCCATTCCCTACGGAGAAGTGCGATCATACAAACAGATTGCCGAGGCCATCGGTTCACCCAAGGCCATGCGCGCGGTTGGCAATGCCAATGGCAATAATCCATTGGCGATTTTTATTCCCTGCCATCGGGTGGTGGGCAGTAACGGTGCGTTAACCGGTTTTGGCGGTGGATTGGAGGCCAAGCAGTATTTGCTTGGGCTTGAACTGGATTAGCTGTCGATTGGCTCGGGACGCGGTGCGGCCTAAAGTAACCAGATAGATACTTTAAGCGATATACAGAGGCTCTTGAATGCGAAGTATCTAGATGGTTACATAAGACCATGCGTAATCCGGAAAAAACTCGACAACGCCTGATTGAGGTGACAGCACAAGCCATGGCTCAATACGGTGAGGCTGGCGTTCGCGTTGATCGGATAGCAGCAGAATCCGGTGTCAACAAACGCATGATTTATCACTACTTTGGCGATAAGAACGGTGTCTGCACCACTGTGCTGGCACTTCAGATCTCGGCACTGGCCCCAATGCTCAATGAGGCCCAGCTGACACTGCTCAGAACGCGGCTGGCATCGTCGCTGCCCAATGGGGTTGAACTCGTCAACGAGCAGGTATCGGAACCCAGTCCCTCTGCTCAAACCGGCCGACGGCCTGGGGTCATTGTGCTCAGGGCCTTATTGGATGCTCAACCCTATATCCCGCCGTTTGATGAGTCCTCTGCTGACTGGCTGGCACTAACCACCCGTTTGTGCCAGCTTGCCTTCGTCGATCATTCCTCCGCATCACCGCCGGTGAAAAAGACCCCGTCGAAACAGCGTTTCAGTCTGAGCCCGGTGCTGCAAGCTGTTGATGCCTGAAGCGATATGGACGTATCAGTCGGCTTCATAGTGGATATTGTCGATCCAGTAATGCGTAGGCTCTGTGGTTTTTTCAAAGCTCAGTACTTTGGAGCTTGTGTCGCTCTGTAGAATGGCGATTTCGTCGCCTAGGGATTTGCCGAGCAGGGCTTTCGCCATGGGTGAATCAATACTGATGTATTCGGGTTTGTCGTCAATTTCGTCCGGGCCAACCAAGCGATAACGTGGGCTTTGATCTCCGTTGGCCGACTTCAGGGTTACCCAAGCGCCAAAATAGACCCTGTTGTTGTTACTGGGCCGGCGGTCTACGACCTGCATGGTGCGAATGCGTTTGTCCAAATATCGAATGCGGTGATCGATTTCGGCGAGTTGTCGTTTGCCGTAAATGTAGTCCGCATTCTCCGACCGATCACCCAGGGCTGCAGCGGCCGCTACTCGAGAGGTCACCTCCGGGCGTTTTTCTTTCCACAAATAGTTCAGCTCCTGCTGCAAACGACTGAAGCCCGCAGCGGTGATGATGGCTGTTTTCTCTGGTTCTGGTGGTCGGTAGCGTCCCATGCCCAGAGCCTAACCCATGGGCGTGACGCCTTCGCTATGATTTCGCAGGGGTGCCAGACCGGCTGCTTGGATACAATCCAGCCACCGCAGAGAGTGACTTGCTCGGAGACTATGTTGGCAGCCTCAATCGATCAGATTCAAACTAGCAAAGCGTCAGGTTCCTTGGGTGCCTTTGTCACCGGCGTATCTTTGAAGGATGTCGTCAGCAGCGATGCCATTTATCGAGCGGTCCGCGGGCTGTTAGTGCAGCACGAAGTCCTCTTTTTTCGTGATCAGGAGCAAACCCCGAGCGTATTTGCTGCCTTCGCTCAGGCGTTTGGTGCGGTTCTTGGTCATCCGGCCTACGCCACCGTCGCCGAGGCACCGGATGTTCAGATTCTTGAGAGCACACCTGAAAACCCATCAAAAATCGAGGTCTGGCATTCGGATATGACCTTTATGGCGCGTCCACCCAGCTTCACCTTGCTGCAGGGTCAGATCATTCCGGCCTTTGGCGGAGACACGTTATGGGCAAGTGCCACGGCGGCCTTTGACGCGCTGTCACCGCAGATGCAGGCGTTTCTCCTGCCTCTCCAGGCGGTGAATGATTTTCGTCACGGATTTCGCGAAAGTCTGGCCGAGCCTGGTGGGCCAGAACGGCTGGCTCCGGCCATCGCAGAAAATCCGCCGATGGTTCATCCGCTGATACGCACACATCCGGAGAGTGGCCGCAAAGCCATCTACGTTAATGCGTTGTTTACCACCCACATTGTTGGGTTGCCCGGCAAGGAAAGCGAGGCATTGCTCAACTTTCTATATCGCCATGTTGTGGCGGAAGAGCATACGGTACGTTTGTCTTGGCAGCCGGGCACCGTCGCGATTTGGGACAACCGTTCCACTCAACATAAGCCGGTAAATGACTTTTTTCCACAACACCGTTTAATGCACCGGGTGACGTTGACTGGCGACCAGCCCGCTTAAAAGGAGCCGCGTATGCGTCTGTACTTTGTTCTTTTACTGAATAGTCTTTTATTGACGGCTGCGCCGAGCTTTGCGGCGGATGATGCGATCGAGCTAAACCTGCTTCCAGATTCGGCGCCTGCGGAAGTGCGTGAAGCCGAATCACAGGCGCTGGACGTGATGTATGACTTCATGCGGACATTTAATGGCCGCGACGTGCCAAACTTTGCCCGCACGTTGACCTATCCTCATGTGCGAGTCGCCAGTGGCGGTGTGACAGTCTTCTCGGATCGCCAGAGTTTTATCGATGCAACCGACTTAGAAGCATTCGCGAAACGCTGTAACTGGTCTCACAGTCGTTGGGACAGCATCGCTACTGTTCAGGCAGATGCTGAAAAAGTGCACTTTGCCGTCCAGTTCACTCGGTTTAACCCTCAGGGGGAGGCTTACGTGTCGTTCAACTCCCTCTACATTTTGCAGCGTACGGAATCCGGCTGGGGTATTCGAGCACGCTCCAGCTTTGCGCCTTAGACGAACAGTCAGCATTGAATGGGCGCAAGTTAATGAGCGTAGTAGCGACAGTCGACGATTACCTACAGGAGGCTGGAGCCTTGGATAAGGCGATGCTGCCCCTTGGCTTTTTCTTGGCGTTTTGCGCCCAGCATCGGCTGCTGAGTCAGGAGTTCACGCAGCAACGCGCCGAGCAGTTGTCTGCTGTAAGGCTCCAGGAAGGACAGGTAACCACGTTGTTTGCTGCCCATGGTGCAACCCTATATGCGGATGATTTCACACCTCAAGGCCTAGTATTTGTGCGCGTTGATCTGCCTCAGCTACATGCCGACTTTGTACAAACCTTTGAACCGGACTGCTTCGAGATTGAAGATTCGTGGTCGAACTACCAGCAGCTTGCGGACGTTATGATCCGTCACTTGCTTGGGCAGCCAAGGTCTGCACCTAGGTCTCGGGGAATATGGTCGACGATCAAAACACGGGTAGCAAGGTTATGGCACTAGGCCAACGTGACTATGAGGTGTTTCGGGGTGACCCTACCGCACTGCCGGCGAAAATGGCTGAGATCTACGGGGCCATCGAGCCACCGCCGGATGTGCTGCGCGTGGCGAAATTCCAGCAGCAAGTCATTGGTTGCTATGCCATGCATTCGCCTCAGTCGCCAGACGCCGACGGAAAGCCTGTGCCGTTCGAGCTGGGCATGGTGATGGTCTTGGATGCCTATCAGCGAAATGGCGTGGGCCGTTGGTTGGTTGGGCATGCCATTGGTGTGGCAGAAAGCAAGGGCGGTAGGGAATTGCGAGTGCCACTGCCCGGGCCAGCTGAATTTTTTGAAGGCTTGGGGCTGCGGCAGGTCCCCGGTGGCTTTCACTATGCCATGTACCCTGAATAGACACGCTACCGGCAAGACGAGTAATCTCAAAGGGTTCGAGAAACAGGAAGCACGCATTTTGCAAAATAATATCAACATCAGTTATGAGCACGCGCCCCGCTTTAATACCGGTGACCCTGAAGCGCTGCAGTATTTGAGTGACAACGGATTTGTTATTTTCGGCAATGTCCTCACCCAAGAAGAAGCGGACCACAGCCTTGAACTGCTTTGGGATTATCTTGAGCAATTGGGAACAGGCATTGACCGAAGCGACATCGATACTTGGGGCAACGATCGCTGGCCAACCGCTGTGCATGGCGGCATTTTGCCAAGCTATGGCGTAGGCCATTCCTCGGCTCAGTGGTTTATCCGCGATGTACCCAATGTAAAAGCCTGCTTTTCACAGGTTTGGGACGATGATGATGATCTGTTAGTAAGTTTTGACGGCGTTACCCTCTGGCGACCGTGGACCCACAATGAATCTTGGAAAACCAATGCCGGCAACAGTTGGCTGCATATTGACCAGCATCCGATTGGCCGGCCGGGCAAGCATTGTATTCAGGGCCTGGTGAATCTCCTGCCTACATCGCCGGAAACCGGCGGTAATGTGATCGTGCCGGGCAGTCATCGGCTTTTTGAGCACATTCCCGAGCAATACGCTGAGCGCCTAGGGAGAATTCACCCGAGCATCGATCACTTTCGGTTCCCCAACGACGATCCCAATTTGACAGAAAATCAGCCCGTCATGTGTCATATGGAAGCCGGCGATATGCTGCTTTGGGACTCTCGTACCATCCACTGTAGTGCACCAAGTCTGCAGACACCGAGTTTCAATGATCGGCTGCTGCGTGCGGCGAGTTTGATTTGCATGATGCCTCGGTCTAAGTCCAACCCTCAGGTCATAGAAAAGAGAAAGCAGGCGGTAGATAAACGAACCTCTACCACGAATTGGTCAGATCGTTTTATCGATGCCGATGCGTTTCCCAATATCGTGCAGGCACCTGAACGCGAGAACTACATATGGCCCAAGGTGCCTGTGCTCAATAACAATCAGTTGAAAATGGTGGGTTGGACAGAGCAAGAAATTGCGGCCCGGCATGCCGAGAGCGTTGGGCCGCAGGGGACTTAGCGGGGTTCGTTGTCGGCCCGGGCAGCGCGGCCCAAGTAACCGCCGTGGTGGCGTAAACCGTAGTCCTCGCGGGTGACGCCTTTTTGCTCCAACAGCGACAGTGCCAGAGCGTCGCTAATGGCAAGCATGACAGCCATAGAGGCGCTTGGCGTGAGGCCCAGCGGACAGGGCTCGATAATCGTGCCCATATCCAATATCAGATCCGAGTGCTGGCGCAGTTCAGAATCGAGATGAGAGGTTACTCCTATAATTTTGTCCACGCCCAGATGGCGCGACATTTCTAAAATTTCCAGTACCTCTCGGCTTTTGCCGCTGGTTGAAAACGCGATCATGACGTCATTCGCACCCACCAGGCCAAGATCGCCATGAGCGGCCTCCGCCGGGTGGATGAAGTCTGCGGGGGTCGCCGTTGAGCACAGTGTCGCTGCGAATTTCTTGGCAATGTGCCCGGCCTTACCGATACCCGTGGTCAGAATCTTACCTTTGCAACTCATCATGACTTCGACAGCACTGACGTAGTCATCGTTGATGTTGATAGCACTGATGGCTTCCGCTTCGGCTTTGAGCACCGACTGCATGCGTTCTTTAATGTCCAAGAGATGTTCCGTTGGTTGAGTCAAAGAGGCGCGCAGCTTAACGCAATCTTGGCTGGATCGCCGAGGGAAAAGTGTGGGTTCGCGTCAGATGTCTTGTTCTGTTCTTTCTGTCAGCGCATTTGCCTTGGTTCTCTGGAGCGTGCGTTTCCATTTGCCTAGCCTGACGCATATTGAAATCGCGCCGGTTGGTGCATGATTAAGCCCATGGAAAAAAATTCTAAACACGTATTGGATTGCATGCCTTGGCCAGCTCACGTCGAGGCTGTTGACCGATCGACTGCAGTACTCGCTAGTCTTGAAAAGACCACTTTCCGATATTTGAGTATTGATGACTCACGGGTGCGCCAGTACGCGGAACGAGAGCTTGATGACTGTACCTTGGGTCTGCTTGAGATAGACATTTCGGGAGATGAAGCTGAGGCTTTGCCGTCTGTGTCCATGGACGAGTCCTATGGCCTTAACCTAGCTGACGGTGTTATCTCTCTTTCGAGTAACAGCGCCTGGGGCGCGATGCGTGGATTGGCGACGCTTGCACAGCTGGCGCGGCACAGGCAACTGTTTGCGGGGTTAACCATTGAGGACAGCCCCCGCTTCCCCTGGCGCGGGCTGTTGCTCGATGTTGCCCGACATTTTTTCCCGGTGCAGTCTCTTAAGTCTGTCGTCGACGGGTTGGCGGCATTGAAGATGAACGTGTTGCACTTGCACCTTTCAGACGACCAAGCGTGTCGTTTTCCCAGCGCGGCTTATCCCAAATTGGCCAGCGACGAGCACTATTCTATCGATGAACTGCATGGCTTAGTTCGTTACGCGGCCGACCGCGGCGTTCGTGTGATTCCTGAGTTAGACATGCCAGGCCATGTCACTTCATGGCTTACAGCCTATCCCGAGTGGGGGAGCGAACCCACGACCCCAAGTCTTCGATTTGGCGTCCACCAAGCATGCTTGAATCCGTTGAATGAAAGCGTTTACGACGCAATAGCGATCCTCCTGAGCGAATTGGCCGAGGTTTTCCCCGACGACTATGTGCATGTCGGCGGCGACGAGGTGAGTTCGGCATGGTGGCGCAGAGATCCGGTCATCGCGGCCTACTTAGAAGATCACGGCATGACCACTCACGATCTTCAAAATGCGTTT
>JAACDS010000425.1 GCA_009936895.1 Pseudomonadota bacterium | reverse complement strand
GGCTGATGATCCCAATAACGTATATGAACAACAGCGGTGAGGCGGTCGGCGCAGTAGCGCAGTTCTATAAGCTGTCTCCCCAAGAGATTCTGATCGCGCACGATGAAGTGGCTTTCGAGCCCGGCGTGGTGAAGCTGAAAAACGGTGGCGGTGAAAATGGCCACAATGGCCTGAAGAGCGTGCGCGCTCGGCTGGCCAATCAGGACGGCTATAACCGCTTGCGTATCGGGGTAGGCCACCCGGGCAACAAGACGCTAGTAAATGCTTACTTAACACAGCAAACGCCGACTCAGGCTGAGCGTGAAGCCGTCGCGGCGGCGGGTGATTTACCCCAGGTTATTCTTGGGGACCTGCTCGCGGGAAATTGGCAAAGCGCGATGACCGCCTTGCATACGCCGGAACAAACAGAGAAATCACCGGACGCGCCTTCCAGCAGTTCGTCGGTGATTCAGAAAGACACAAAGGCTTCGAGAGGAGAAAAAGATGGGATTTAACTGCGGCATCGTCGGACTGCCCAACGTTGGTAAGTCGACGCTTTTTAATGCACTGACCCAGGCTGGCATTGATGCGGAAAACTTCCCGTTTTGTACCATCGACCCGAATACCGGCATCGTTCCAGTGCCCGATCCTCGATTGAACCAGCTGAGCGACATCGTGAACCCTCAAAAAGTCATTCCTGCGACCATGGAATTTGTCGACATTGCCGGCTTGGTGGCCGGTGCTTCCAAGGGTGAAGGCTTGGGTAATCAGTTTCTGGCCCATATTCGAGAAACCCAGGCTATTGCTCACGTGGTTCGGTGTTTCGAAGACGACAACGTGATTCACGTATCGAACAAAGTGTCGCCGGCGGATGACATCGAGATCATCAACACCGAACTGGCGCTGGCGGATCTGGAGTCACTGCAAAAAGGCATGGACCGGATCAGTAGAGTGGCCAATGCAGGGGATAAAGAAGCCATCGCCAAGGTCGCCCTGCTGCAGCGGGTGGCCCAAGCATTGGAGGCCGGTGATCCTGTGCGCTCGATAGATTTAAGTGTCGAAGAGAAGCGCGATCTTCACGAGTTCCATTTCATCACCGGGAAACCCGTTCTCTACATTGCCAATGTGGCAGAAGATGGTCTTGAGGATAATCCACTAGTGGATGTTGTACGCGGCATTGCCGATGCAGAAGGCGCCGAGCTGGTGGTGGTGAGCAATAAAATTGAGTCCGAGCTGGCGGAACTGGACGACGAGGAGCGCTCCGAATTTCTTCAAGAGCTGAATCTGTCCGAGCCGGGCTTGCATCGGGTCATCAGAGCAGGCTACAAGCTGTTAGGCCTGCAGCAATATTTTACCGCCGGTCCAAAAGAAGTGAGGTCCTGGACCATACCCGTCGGCGCGAAAGCTCCTCAAGGTGCTGGTGTGATCCACACAGACTTTGAGAAAGGTTTCATTCGTGCAGAAGTGATCGGTTTTGACGACTACGTTTCTCTGGGTGGTGAAGCTGGAGCGAAGGATGCGGGCCGTTGGCGTTTAGAAGGTAAGGAATACGAGCTCAAGGACGGCGACGTCGTGCATTTTCGGTTTAACGTCTAGCGTCGCATTTCAGAGGCGTTCTACGCAGAAGCAGATCCGAAAAGGAAAAGCTGCGGGTACAAAAAAGGCGCCTCTAACCGGGCGCCTTTTTTTGCCAGAAGATCCGTACGGGATGCTAGCTGGCGGCTTTACGTTCCTTCACTTCCTGGATCACCTGATCTGCCACGTTAGTCGGGCAAGGCGCGTAGTGTGAGAACTCCATGGAGAACTGGCCGCGGCCAGACGTCATGGTGCGCAAGTCACCGATGTAGCCAAACATTTCCGCCAATGCCACGTCCGCCTTTACGCGAACGCCGGTCAAACCCGCTTCCTGAGATTTGATCATGCCGCGTCGTCGGTTCAAGTCGCCGATGACGTCACCAACGTGGTCGTCTGGCGTAAAGACATCAACCTTCATTACTGGCTCAAGCAGCTGTGGCTTCGCCTTTGGTATGGACTGACGATAAGCCGCCTTGGCCGCGAGTTCGTACGCGATGGCCGAGGAGTCAACGGCGTGGAATCCACCGTCGGTTAGGGTTACTTTGACGTCCAGCAGCGGGAAGCCGGCGAGTGTGCCTTCGTCCATGCTGACGCCAAACGCCTTCTCAACTGCTGGCCAGAATTCTCGTGGCACGTTACCGCCGGTCACCTTGGATTCGAACTCGTAACCGCTGCCCACTTCACCGGGCTCAATGGTGTAGTCGATTTTAGCGAACTGGCCTGAGCCTCCCGTTTGCTTCTTGTGGGTATAGGTGTCTTCGACGATTTGGGTAATCGTTTCACGGTATGCCACCTGTGGCTTGCCCACATCAACATCGATGCCATGGGTCCGCTTCAGAATGTCGACCTTGATATCCAAGTGAAGCTCGCCCATACCTTTCATGATGGTTTCGCCAGATTCTTCGTCGGTTTCAACGTAGAACGAGGGGTCTTCCTGAATCATTTTGGACAGTGCAATGCCCATTTTTTCAGCACCGGCTTTGTCTCGAGGAGAGATAGCCACAGAGATCACTGGATCTGGGAATACCATGGGTTCCAATGTGGCTGGCTTGTTCTGGTCGCACAGGGTGTGACCGGTCTGGGTGTTCTTCATACCCAACAGCGCAACGATGTCTCCAGCCTGAGCAACGTCCAGTTCTTCGCGCGAGTCAGCGTGCATTTCTACGATACGACCAATACGCTCGGTTTTACCGGTATAAGTATTCAGTACCGTGTCGCCTTTGTTGAGGGTGCCTGAATAGATTCGCGTGAAGGTCAGCGCGCCGTAGCGGTCATCCATGATCTTGAACGCCAATGCGCGTAGTGGTCCGCTCGGATCAACTGTGGCTACTTCGCCGGTTTCATTACCTTCGAGGTCGACTTCGGGTTGCGGATCAACCTCGGTTGGGTTCGGCAGGTAATCTACAACGGCATTCAGCACGTTTTGTACGCCCTTGTTCTTAAACGCGGAGCCGCAGAACGTTGGGAAGAAGTCGAGGGCGATAGTACCCTTGCGAATGCAGCGCTTTAGGTCATCAATCGAAGGCTCGTTACCTTCCAGATAGGCTTCCATCAAATCGTCGTCTTGCTCGAGAGCCGTTTCTACCATTTTTTCGCGGTACTCGGCGGCTTTGTCCTGCAAATCTGCAGGGATTTCCGAGATCGTGTACGAGTCTGGATTGTTGGAATCGTCCCAGGTCCACGCTTTTTGGGCCAGCAGATCGACAACACCAACGAATTCGTCTTCTTCGCCAATGGGCAGAGTCATCACGAGAGGGTTGGCGCCGAGTACTTTTTCTACCTGTTCCACGACGCGGTAAAAGTCCGCGCCGAGGCGATCAAGCTTGTTAACGAAAATCAGTCGAGCAACTTCCGATTCGTTGGCATACCTCCAGTTGGTTTCGGACTGTGGTTCAACGCCGCCAGAGCCGCAGAAAACGCCGACGCCGCCGTCTAACACTTTTAGTGAGCGATAGACTTCAATGGTGAAGTCCACGTGTCCTGGCGTATCGATGATGTTCAAACGGTGGTCATCCCATGTGCAGCTGGTTGCTGCAGACTGAATGGTAATGCCCCGCTCTTGCTCTTGTTCCATGAAGTCGGTGGTTGCGGCACCATCATGCACTTCACCGATTTTGTGGATTTTACCTGTCAGCTTCAGGATGCGTTCAGTCGTCGTGGTTTTGCCCGCGTCGACGTGGGCGAAGATGCCGATATTGCGATAGCGTGTCAGGTCTTTCATCAGTTCTCTCTATCTAAAGTGGTAGCAGACTATGGTGATCAAAATTCAATAGGCTACGGGACATAACCTATTGAAATATAAGGAAAATATTATTTTACTAGAATAACGATGGCGCAGAATACCATCGAATCCTTGAAACCTCACGCGAATTATAGGTGCTTTACGTCAGGTCAGGGCCCATCAAAGCGATACGTCTGCGTACACGGGCGCATGATCGGAAGCGGTGAGTTCGTCAATTTTGCGGCGATACTCTCGGTCAATCACCACTTCGTCGGTTAGGTCCAGCATGCCAGCAGTGCCAAGGATGAAATCGATGCGCAGTCCGTGCTTGCGATGAAAGGCGCCGCCGCGATAGTCCCACCACGAAAATTCCTGAGCGTCGGGGTATCGATGTCGGAATAGATCGGTGAGTCCGGTATCCATTAGTGCCTGCAGCCGTCCGCGTTCTTCCTTGGTGTAGAAGATCGACCCTTCGCCAGCATCGCCGCGCCAGCCATCAAGGGCCTTGGGAACAATGTTAAAGTCGCCACAGATGACTTTGTGGGCCGGGCCTTCGTTGGCTGCCTGCCACTGAGCGGTCAGATCGTCGTACCATGCCAGCTTGCCGCCAAAGTCTGCGTGTGCAAGGTTTTTGCCGTTTGGGCAGTAGACAGTGGTGAATTCAAGTTTGTCGTCAATGTTTGCAGTGATCAGTCGTGAGCCAAAGTGGTCCTGATTAGGTACCCCTGTGCGCGTCAATGTCGCAGGAACCTTGGTCAGAATGGCCACGCCGTTCCAGCTCTTCTGACCGTGGACTAATGCCTCGTAACCTAAGTCCTTGAAATGGTCGTGCGGAAACATGTCGTCAGGCGTCTTGAGTTCTTGCAGACCAACCACATCAGGCTGGCGGTCTTCTAGCCAACGTGTGATGTATTCCAGACGCGCCCGTAAGCCGTTGACGTTCCATGTGGCGATTCGCATAGCCATGTTCCAGTGTTGAAAAGGCCATCATAGCTCGGTGCGGGAAAAACGACACGATGTCCTCGACGCTTTTCAACCGTTTCGTAAGCACGCTCTTACCGCCAAGTCATGATGACGCCGACGGAAGCGGTCACGCCCGGTGCGCGGTAGCTAAACACCTGCTGGTACTCCTTGTTGAGCAGGTTTTGCCCGCGGAAAAACAGCGTAGTTCTCTCATTGGGTTGGTAGCTTATCCCAGCATTCAGGAGCGTGACCGATTTGATCTCTACGCCATCGGTCGGCGTTGCTGTAATGAATTCACTGTCCTGCATCACGCCGTTGTAGATGAGCGACAGATTTGCCTTACCTTTGTCGTTAGCGAAGGCTAGATGCGTGGTGAGCCCGCCGCTCCTGCGGGGCCGTCGGACCTCCGTGCGCCCCCCGGGCTCGTGGCTGTCCAGTAGGGTGAAATTGGCATCTACGGTGATTCGTTCGCCCACATCCCTGGATAGACTGGCTTCCCAGCCCTCGCGCCGGCTTGTGCCATCGCGATTGATCGGTTGAGAGAAGTAGTTGGGGGCCGGGCCGAACGATGTCACGATTTCACTGTTCAACCGCGATCGAAAATACGTCAGATCCCAGGTGTAGTGGCCATCAGAGTCTTCGCCGCTCAGGCCCAGATCCCAGCCCTTGGAACGTTCCGGTTTCAGATCCGGATTGCCAGCAAACGATTCCGGGATGAAGCCGAACAGCTCGAAAAAGGTCGGATTGGCGGAGCCTTCACCCCAACTTCCGTGTACCCGCACTTGGTTCAGAACGGCTTGAGTCCCAGTGACTCGCCACGTGGTCAAATTGTCAAAGCGGTCGTTCTGGTCACGTCGTGTGCTGATCGACACAGACCGAGTGTCGTTTTTCATCAGATACTCGGCGAACTGACTCAGCTGTTTGTCTCTCGCCTTATGGTTTGCAGACGGCAACGCTGCGTTGAAGTTACGAAACCGCCGCTGTTCGTACTGAATGCCGAGCGCCAGCGAATGAGAGACTTTGCCGTACTCATAATCTCGAGAGGCGGCCCAGTCCGCCTTTCTCAGCGAGGCTTTCAAACCCGAGTCGTCCTCGCCGTTCACCCTCGAGTGGGTTTTGCTCGCGTTTTGACTGAGTTTAAGTTCATGCAACCAGCTTCCGCTCGTCATTCGACCGTGCAGGCCGATCAGTCGTTGGCGTGCTGCCGTGTCGTTGTCACCGTCGATAACAAGGCCTTGGGTGGGTGTCGCGGGAAAAGCGAAGTCCTGAGGGTCGGTGTCGAGATTGGTGCGTGTTTCCCGGGCCGAGAGACCTATTTCGCTGCCGTCGTTCCAGCGCAGAGACGAATCCGCCCTCCAGGTCCGGTTGCGGAAGCCTTCGCTTTCCGAGCCGAAGAACGAGGCATTGCTGCCGTTGGTGATCGCGCGCGTCATGCTGAACTGGCTGCGTGATACCGCGGCCCCCACCCGTTCAATCACATCAACGTTTAGGTTGCCCTGATGAAACCCACGGCTGCCGGTTTCCAATCCAAGGGTGAGGGCACGATCCTCTGTCAGATCGGATGAATCGGTGGGTCTTGTATAAATGGCGATAACGCCGCCGATGGCCTCTGCACCGTAGCGCGCGCTCTGGGGACCATGAAGTACCTCGATACGATCGATAGAGGCACCTGCCAATTGCGACAAATCGAAGGCTGCACCGTTGGCCGGATCATTGGCCTCAATACCGTCTATCAACACCAAGGTGTGATTGCTTTCTGAGCCCCTAAGCCGAACCGACGTCAGGCTGCCAAAGGTCCCCGTTTGGGAGACGTTTAGGCTGGGTAGATTGCGAAACAGCGCGCTGGGATCGAAGGTAATGCGATTAGCAAATTCTTGGGTGTCGAGGACCGAGATCGAACTGCCCACAAGGTGACTGGGTGTTGGCTTGTGGTGCGCTACGACCACCATTTCTTCAATTCCGACATCAGTAAGGGGTGTTCGCTCGGCAAAGGCCAGAGCGTTGGCAAACACCAGCCCTAGGACGATCAAACGGTGAAAACGGGAAGCACGGCGATCGGTCATCGGTTTTCCTTAACGGCCCTCATCAAAGTGAGCGAGCATCTTCAGCGATGACGTGTCTCGGGTCTATTGATTCGGCGCGCGTTCTTCTCATGGTCACTATGAATCTTTTTGAATCGCCCGGCGTTAGACTAGCGACCAACTGATTAGCGAGCGGCGAAACGCTGCTGCGTTGCTGATCGCATCTTTCAGATTGTGCTTATAGCTGGGACACCACATTTTGATCATTCACAGCGCATTGTTGCATCACAATGACACTGGCCAGTGGTTGTTATTTGCAAATCCCGTCGCAGTGCTGACAACACGCGATCCTCAGCGTGTTGTCAGTGTGATGACCGAGGTCGAAGCTCGAGTGGAATCTGAAAGCCTTACCGCCGTAGGCTTCGTCACTTACGAGGCCGCCTTAGGGTTTGATCCAAGCATGTCAGTGCACGCAGACAGCGAGATGCCCTTGATCTGTTTCGGGCTGTTTTCGTCGAGCGAGGTCGTGGCAGCGCCGGTAGCGTCTGAACAAGGCAGTCATCAGCTTTGGCGTTTTACCGAAAGCGCCCGTTCTCATAGAGATTCTATCGAGCAGATACGCGACCTAATCGCCGCCGGCAGCGTGTATCAAATCAATCACACCACCCGTCTGCAGGGTGTGGTGAACGACCCCAGCCAGCTCTTTGCGGACGTCGCAGCGGGTGCACCCCACGCGGCATTTATCGAGGGGGATTCCCATACTATAGTGTCCGCTTCGCCTGAATGTTTTTTTGCGTTAGACGGTGAACAGATTTATTCCCAGCCTATGAAGGGTACTGCGTCCAGAAAAAATGACCCTGCGACGGATCAGGCTCAGCGAGATTGGCTTGCCGCGTCGGCCAAGAATCAGGCGGAAAATCTGATGATTACCGATATGGTGCGGAATGATCTCGGGCGCATCGCAGAGCCCGGGTCGGTTCAGGTATCCAAGCTGTTCGCAATGGAGCGATACCCCACGGTTTGGCAGATGACTTCTAGGGTCGAGGCCAGAACTCAAGCTAGCGTGACCGAAATTTTCCGCGAGTTGTTTCCTGCAGCGTCCATTACGGGTGCGCCCAAACGAGCGTCGATGCTGCATATCCGCGATCTTGAAACAACCCCTCGTGAGATCTATACCGGTGCCATTGGCTACATTGCGCCAAAGCGTCAGGCCCACTTTAATATTGCCATTCGAACGGCCTTGATCGACAACGCGTCAGGGG
>JAACDS010000424.1 GCA_009936895.1 Pseudomonadota bacterium | reverse complement strand
TTGCAGTGATGACAAATCAGTTGCTCAGGTTGGCGATGCAAGGTGAGTTTGGCGTCGCAGTCCGAACATACGCTCTGCCACCCGCAGTTCTTACACAGCAGGGTCGGCGCGAAGCCTCGACGGTTCAGGTAAACCAATACCTGCCCCTCCTTGGCCAAGTGAGTACGGATGACTCGGATTAACGTATCGGAAAAACCACCGCGTAGGCTTTGGCCGCGCAGATCGATGGTCTGATAGGTCGGCATCAGCGCGCCGCCGGCACGCTCAGACAAGGTGAGATGTCGATATCGACCGCGTTGTACGTTATAGAACGATTCTAGGGAAGGCGTCGCTGAGCCAAGTAGCAAGGGTATGCCGAGGCTTTGTGCCCGTTTCACCGTCAGGTCTCTCGCGGAGTAGCGCAGACCTTCCTGTTGCTTGTACGAGCTGTCGTGTTCTTCATCGACGATGATCAAACCGAGTTCCTTGAACGGGGTAAATACCGCCGAACGGGTACCGATGAGGATGCGTATATCGCCAGAACGACACCTTAGCCAGGTTTGCAGTCGCTGCTGATCGGTTAATGCAGAGTGGATCATGCCTGTGCTGCCGAAGCGGTTTTCAAAACGTGCAAGGGTTTGGGGAGTGAGGGCTATTTCGGGGACAAGTACCAATACTTGTTTGCCGGCGGCCAACACGGGCGCCATGCTTTGGAGGTAGACCTCGGTTTTGCCCGAACCCGTTACCCCTTCCAGTAAGAAAACCTCGAAACGGTCGGAAGCAGTAACGTGATCGATTGCCTGGCGTTGTTCTTGGGTTGGCGATAGCGGCTCTGCCAAGACAGAATCGGTCTCCAGCACCTTACGTTCAACAACGCCCATATCTTCGAGTTTGCGCAACATCGGTCGATTGAAGCCGGCAGACGCGAGCGCTTCGCCGGACTGTGGCTGACCCGTATGTCGTAGGTGTTCGACCAGTGCCTTTTGAGTTTTCGCACGCGGGCTAATGCCCTCGGCATTGATTAGGTGCCAGACATCCGGCGGCGGTGCCGGTTTAATCTTAAAGGCAGAACCCTTACGGGCCGCGCCAGGGAGCACCGTGGCAAGGACTTCGCCCAAGGGATAGTGGTAGTACCCGCTCATCCACTGGGCCAAGTCCAGCAGTTCTTTCGCAATGGCGGCATTGTCGTCCAAAATTTCGAGCACGGCCTTAGTGTTGGCGTGTGGTGTCTCAACAGATGTACTCACGCAGATGCCGATCACTTCACTGCGACCAAAGGGCACACGTAGCCGCGCGCCGACGGCTGGGGTCGGAGCCTCTTGTTCTAAGTGGTAGTCGTAAACCGAGTGCAGTGGTCTGGGGACAGCGACTTGGATGATGCGTTTGGTGTCAGACATGTCCTATTCTACTGAGACAGTGATTGCAGTTGATAGCGAAGGAGGTGTTTTCTTATCGTCTATCGCGAATTTAGAGTGGTTGCGGCAGGGGATTCATCTGTTAAACTTCGCGCCCGTTTTATGACAAGCAAGCAGCCGATATGAAGCCTGAAATTCATCCCCAGTATAATGTCATCAACGCCACTTGTAGCTGTGGCAACAAGATGGAAATTGGTTCAACTCTGGCAGAAGACCTGCACTTGGACGTATGTTCAAGCTGTCACCCATTTTATACCGGCAAGCAAAAGACCATAGATTCAGGCGGCCGCGTTGAGAAATTCCGTCAGCGTTTTTCCAAGCGCACCAGCTCTGGTAGCTAAATCCTCGACGCGCTAACCCTCGACAAGGTAGGGGGTTTTAGGTGGTGTGCTGAGGCGCACGTGACGCCAAAAGGAAAAAAGAAGACTAGAAAGGAGGCGCGCCTCCTTTTTTTGCGCCTGACGCGAATGCCAAGACCTTAGAACAAATCCACGGCCCTAATGACATCGTTCTCGGCTTCTTGCTGGTTCAACGTCGATGACGCGTCCGGTGCGTTTTCAGCAAGGAATATCTCTTCGATGGACGCTGGGTTTGTCGCCGCGGTGGGCAGCCCCGTCGTGCTATCGATGCGCAGCGTCACGACACCGGGAGGCTGTAGCATACGATTTTCTGGCACATCGGCTAACGCCTCATCCATAAAATCAATCCAGATCGGCAGCGGGATATTGGAGCCGTAAGCGTTTCGCCCAAGCGGTTGCTGATCTTTAAAACCAACCCAAACGCTGGCAACTAAGGATGAGTTAAATCCGTTAAACCAGGTATCGGATGCGTCGTTGGTGGTGCCGGTTTTACCCGCTAGATCTTTTCGACCCAGACTTCGCGCCCGTCGTCCCGTGCCCAAGTCGATGACGTCCCGGAGCATGGACTGCATGATGTATGCGTTGCGCTCTTCGAGTACGCGCTCAGCTGGGACCGGGGTTTCGGCGCGAAAATCCACGGTTTCTCTCTTCACCATCAACTCGTCCAGAATATTGGCTCGTAGCCACTGTCTTGGATCAATCGGTACGATGTCGTTGGTTGACTCTGTTGGCGCGTTATTGTCTTCCGCTGCCGCGTTGTCTTCGCAATCCTTGCAGACTGTGGCTGGGTTGGTGGCAAACAGAACGTTGCCTTTTTGATCAATCAGACGATCGACAATATGCGGTTCTACCAAGTACCCGCCGTTCGCGAGCACTCCATAGGCTCGCACCATGTCCACAGGCGCTACGGTCATGGTTCCGCCACCCAAGGCGAGCTGGGTATTGCGTGGAAATGACGCCATGTCGAAGCCAAATTTGCTCACGTCGTTGAGCACGTTACCCGCGCCGATTTTTAGCAGCACGCGCATGGAAACCAGATTGATTGATCGGTACAGCGCTTGCCTCAAGCGCGTCGGCCCGTTGTAACGGCTGTTGTCATTTTCAGGACGGTACTGGGACTCTAGGTTGGCGTCGTCAAAAACCAGTGGAGCGTCGAGAAAGATGTCTGCCGGGGTAATGCCGCGGCTTAGCGCCGAGCTATAAACAAAGGGTTTGAAGCCTGAACCCGGCTGGCGCTGTGCCTGTAGCGCGTAGTTGTACTGATTGCGATAGAAGTCATAGCCGCCAACCACGGCTCGTATGGCACCATTGCTGGGATCCATCGCGATTAAAGCGCCTTGAATCTCGGGTAGCTGAGTGAGCAACCAAATCGGTTGGTCGGAGGGAACTGTCCCAGTCTCGTTGTCCGCGTCAGAGATATTCACGCGAACGATATCGCCAACGGCGACAATATCACTCATACGTTGAGGACGCGGGCCGCGTTCGTCCACCGAAACATATGCCCTTGCCCAGCGACTGTCCGCCAGCCGAATTTTGCCGATGCCAACATCTGCAGCAAAGACTAAGGCATGGTCTTGATTGACCTGCAGCACGATTCCGGGCGTTTGTTCTGCATAGGTCGTCAGGGTGCTGAGGCGCTCGAGCAGTTGGCCATACAAATCCTCTGTGTTGACAGGTTCTGCGATTGTATCCAACGGATCTACGACGCTTTCTGCTGGCGGTACCGCAGTCGCTTTCCCATAACGTTCGTCAATCAGCAAACGCAGTGGCTCCGAAACTTGCGCTTCCGCGCCTCGATAGCCGTGGTCTTGATCGTATTTGAGCAGTCCGCGCCGCAGGGCTGCCGTGGCTTCGCGCTGTTTGGGCCCCTCTAGGGTGGTAAATATTTCGTATCCACCGGTGTATAAGTCCGGGACTTTGCCCACAACTTCTTGGCGGGCCCATTCGGAAACATAGGGGCTGGGTAAATCCAGTTCCCGTGCATAAACCTTAGCCGTGATGGGGGCAGTCACGGCCTCTTCGTATTCTGCTCGGCTAATCGACTCCTGATCGAGCATGCGGCCTAGCACCTGATTGCGCCGACGCATAGCCCATTCTGGGCCGTTGATGGGATTGCCCGCTTCCGGGCGCTGTGGGATTCCCGCCAACATGGCCAGTTGAGCCAGCGACAGTTCCTCTAGCGGTTTGCCATAGTAAGTGACCGCGGCTGCTTGTGCGCCATAAGCCCGTTTGCCGAAAGGTACCAGGTTGATATACAGCTCAAGGATCTCCTCCTTGGTTAGTTCCTGTTCGATTTTCAATGACAGCAACATTTCTTTAAATTTTCGTAAAAAGCTGCGCTCCAGAGTAAAGGAGACGTTTCGCGCTAGCTGCATGGTGATGGTGCTGGCACCGCCTAATCGATCGTCGCTGAAGCCCGCTAAGCTGGCTCCCAGTTGCAGCACGTCGTTGGCCAAGGAGATGTAATCGATGCCGCTGTGTTGGTAAAAGCGTTTGTCCTCGGTATCCAAAATGGCGCTGATAAATGCTTCTGGCACGTTTTCGATGGCGATTGGGATTAAGCGGCGCTCGCCAAACTCACCCAACAGCTCGCCGTCCTTGGCGTAGATGCGCAGCGGTGCTTCCAAGGTGACATTACGAAAGGTGTTTGCATTGGGGATTTGTGGATTGAGGTAGATATAGCTTCCTGCAATGCCGATTACGATCGTGCACAGGGTCGCCAAGCCAAGGATGGCGAGGAAGCTCAATACGGGATGTTTGCGCGTTGACCGCTGATTACTGTTCATATCGCTGGATTCGGCTGCCAGAAGAAAACGGACGGTGCGTGACGAGCATAGCAAAAGCCGTGTGGCAGAGCACCGTCACCGTTGTAGTCGTGGGCAACCGTTGACCGAGCCGCAGGCTTACAGCGCCTAGCGATTTCAGACCTATTGGTTCGGTTCTACGCAGATCAGGGTTTGGGTTTTCTGTTGATCTTGATTGGGTTATGC
>JAACDS010000423.1 GCA_009936895.1 Pseudomonadota bacterium | reverse complement strand
CCCGATCCTCGAAACATTATTGAGGTAAAGTTGCGCTAAGCATAATTCAGGAGAGCGCGATTGTGGCATTGAATCGTTACGTAACCGAAATGGGCATGGGCGCCGACGTCCACGGCCGCGATTACACCAAGGCTGCAAAGCGCGCGGTTTCTGACGCCATTCGGCACTCCAGTCTGAATTTTTTCCGGGCCCTCGACAAATCGCCAAACGACATGAAGATCACCGTGCGGATCGGCGTCGCCGAACCGAATGAGGTCGACACTCAGTCCGTAGCGGCAGAACTACCCTACGGCAGTGTGACGGTCGAATGCGTGGTAGGCGGCTTAGATGTACCAGCAGATAGCGGCCACACCCAGGCATCGCCCATGGGTGATGCGATCGTTATGGCCAACGCCGCCGTGATCGTCTGCTTTGACGAGTAAACGTGGGGTTAAAACACATCGAGAATTCTCGAATACTTGATGGCAATTTCCCGACGCTTTTCCAACGGCCCAATAAATTCATCGTTATCCAGTTCGTTGTAAACGAAGTACAGACCTGAGTTAGCGGTTTGCAGCCAGGAAAACCTCAGGTTCATGGCGGTGGCGTCACTACGGTCATCGTATTGCACCAGAGCCTGCAGCAGCACCTTAGGGCTGAACGAATAAGACATACGCAGGCGCGCCACGTTGACCTTAAAATCGCCATTGGCGACGGGCAATTCGATGTCGTTGTTAATCCAGCTCAACTCACTGGTGAACGCTTCAGCCAACCGATAGCTTGCTTGCCATTCGGTAGACACTCGATCACCACCATAAAAACCGCCGATCCGCGATGTCACAGAACCGCTCAAGGCTTTGCGCGGATTGCTCATCACCACGATCTGGGATTCTTTGTGGTCGTATTCACCCACCGGCACAAAGGTGCCTTCAACGATTTCGAAGGGTTCCTGCACCCCCTCCCGAATAAAGTTCAAGCCGGTATGCACCTCAAAGCCACTGGTCCACTCCCAGTGATTGTCGATGTGCAAAAAGCCGGACTCGTAAAAACCTTCATCGTCTTGATAACCCCTGAAGAACACATGCGGCCTTAACTCAAACAGTCCCCAGCGATCGTTCATGCGTTTGCGATGCCAGATCATTGTTGAGATTTTTTCGTAGTTCTTGCGCCTTAGGAAACCCACCTCTGGATTGAAGTTGTCGCCAACCTTGGCATAGGCCAAGTACGCATCGAGACTTGGCACGTTGTAATCTGCGCGGATACGCATGGCCTTTTCGTCACCCGACAGACCGGGCGTATCGGTCTGGGCAACGTATCCCGACAACGTCCATTCATCGCCCAAACCAAGACGGCCATCAATTGCATAGGTTTGATTATCATCCGCGCTCAGTTCCGAGGACTTGTCGACAAAGAGCACGCCCAGAGAGGAGCGGTTTTGGAACTCTTGGCTCAGCCGCAACAAGCTGAAGTCGACGCCGGCGATACCGTTTTCTGAATCACCTGTCTGCATGTGCATGGCGCCCACATTGGTCGCGATACCCATTTTGCCCGACAACCTTACGCCGGCGTCGATTGGCTGAGGGGCACCGTCAGAATCCAGGCCGATACGACGACTGAAAAACAGCTCCACATCTCCGGGGTCGCCTACTGAAAATTGGCCGGCATTTTCCAAAAAGAATGGCCTCTTTTCCGGCAGAAAAATGCTAAATCGATCCAGATTAACCTGCACTTCATCCACTTCTACTTGAGCAAAATCGGTGTTGTAGGTCACATCCAGCATCAAACTGGGCGTCAGAGCAATTTTTGCATCGAACCCCACATCCATTTCGTTATGGGTACCCGGTTCTGCATTACCACCACGGTCAAAGGCTCCTAATACATAGGGAGAGACTTTCAGCGAACGCTGACTGGGAGGCGACACACTCGCCAACGTTCCCGCCTCGGTCAGCCGGTATAGGTTGTATTGCCGCTCCAGCGGTGCCCAGTAAGACACTTCGTCTAACCGCGCGATATTGCGCTGAAAGTTGATTCCCCAGTTCTGCTGGCCCTGACCTCGATAGCGCAGGGATTTGAATGGAATGGCGAATTCGGCACTCCAGCCGAACTCACCACTATGAGTCTGCACCTCCCATGAGGCATCCCAGTTCAGATTGAAGCCAGAGGCACCGAAGCCGCCACCGCCGCCCTTAGTCACCTGACCGTCGTACTCACCTGCCGCCGGAGTTGTACCAAAGACAAAACCGTTTTGGCGATCCTGAAAGCCGTCAATGATGATTTGAAAGCTGTCTAGGTCTGACAGATCCGCGTCCCGCCGGCTATCTGCGACGATCAGACTGGCGGGGTCGTCATCGAAACAGACCACAGCGACAAACAGCGTGTCTGCAGAATATCCCACGCGAACCTCAGTGCGCGCCGATGCTGGCATGCCCTCATTGGGCTGTACCTGCTGGAAATTCGTGCCGGGGACGACGCTCTGCCACAGCGGGTCTTCCAGCACTAAACCGTCCAGCGCGGGCGGTTCGTCCAGCAACTGGGCCTGCAAGATCGGCTGAGCGGTCACAGATAGGCTCAGCAGACTTGTCATCACAACGAGAAACATAAGAAAACGGTTTAAGTACAACAAAACAGTCCTTAACGACACAACACCTGATCGGCGGTAGTAAAGGTCGGGTAGAGGGTTCTGAATCAAAAACGCGCAAGGAACCTTGCGCGTTTTTTAGCTTCTAAGGCAAGCTTTCGGTGATGTATTCAACCACTCAAAGCGGTGCCGCGACCGCCACGCTTGGCAGCCAGTGCGTCTCAGAAGACTACTTCTTGCGAGTTACTCGAACCGGCATCGAGGTATAACCCTTCACGAAGGAAGAGAAGGTTCTTTCGATATCACCTACTACCTCGATGTTTTCAAAACGCTTCAGGATCTCTTCCCACAGCACCCGCAGTTGCATTTCAGCGAGACGGTTGCCCATGCACCGGTGAATACCGAAGCCAAAGGACAAGTGATTGCGAGCGTTTTCGCGATCAATGATCAGCTCTTCTCCGCGTTCAAACACGTCTTCGTCTCGGTTGCCCGAGAGATACCACATCAACATTTGATCGCCGGCTTTGATTTGCTTGCCGCCAACGATGCAATCGTTGTTCGCCGTGCGACGCATGTAGGCCAGCGGCGTTTGCCAACGAATGACTTCAGCCACCATGTTTGGAATCAGCGAGTGATCGTTCTTCAGCTTTTCGAATTCCGACGGATATTGGTTGAGTGCCAAGACACCACCCGACATGGAATTGCGGGTTGTATCGTTGCCCCCAACAATCAGCAAAATCAGGTTCCCCAAGAATTCCATCGGTTCCATATCCTTGGTTTCTTCGCCGTGCGCCAGCATCGAAACGAGATCACCGGTGGGATTCTTTTTGCGGTCTTCCCAAATCTGCGTAAAGCAGACCAGGCACTCGATCAGTTCTTCACGACGCTGTTCTTCTGTATCGATGACACCACCGCCGGGTACTGCCGTAGCCACATCAGACCAACGAGTGAGCTTGGCACGATCTTCGTAGGGGAAATCGAACAGCGTTGCGAGCATGCGCGTGGTTAGTTCAATAGAAACCGTATCCACCCAATCAAAGGTTTCGCCCTCAGGCAGCGAATCCAGCACTTCGCAGGTACGCTCTCGGATCAACGCTTCCATGCCAGCCAAGTTGCGGGTAGAGACCACTGGCGAAACGGTCTTTCGCTGCACGTCGTGCTTTGGCTGGTCCATCGCAATGAACATGCTGACGTCTAACGCGCCTTCGGGTAGCGGCTGATCGATGGGAAAACCCAGCGTAATGCCGTGCGCGCTGGAAAAATTCTTGTGATCGGTATCGACCGCTTTGATTTCGTTATAGCGGGTCAACGACCAGTAGCGGCCAGCCACCTCGGATTCGTTGAAATGCACCGGATCTTCGCGGCGCAAACGCTCAAAATAATCGAGCATCCGGTTTTCGGCGAATAGACGATTCCAAACAGGGTTAATGTCCTCTAAGGCAACATCTGCGGCGGCTGGAATTGGGCCTTTGTGTTGATCTTGCTCGGATCCGGGTCGAATAAATTCCGGGGCCGGAGTCGTGTCTACTGCTTCACTCATTGTTTTTCTCCATGTTCCTTTCCGGGCTTACGATACCCCAGTTTATTGCGGTAAGCGACGGGGAAGTGATTGAGCTGCATCGCAAAAATCCTACCCGTTTAGCCAATACGTGAGCACAGTATTAAGACCATAGTGTTTCTTCAGATATACGGCGTGGGCGCAATAACCGAGTGCTTCAGGCTGTACGAAAAAAAGCGGACTCACGGGTCCGCTTTACAAGTCTGATTCTCTCGGAAGAAGCACCGTACGTTGCTCCTTCGTAGAAGGCCCGATGTCAAAGAGTCATACGGGCACCCAAGGTCCAAACCCGACCGTATACATCGTAATTGCTTGGGAATGTGTTTCCTGAATTTGAAGATGTGTCACCTGCCTCATTACCGAGAATTGGTGGATCTTCCTCCGTCAGGTTGTTAATCCCCAAGCTCAGCGTCACGCGATCCTCATAAAGCGTATAGCCGATATAGAGATCTAGGTAGTCATAGCTATCAATACTTCTAAACTCTCGATAAACGCTTTCGCGCTCGGGCTCTTCGATATCCACACTGCT
>JAACDS010000422.1 GCA_009936895.1 Pseudomonadota bacterium | reverse complement strand
GCGGCACTCAGACCGTAGATCACACCGGACTCCATCTGAGCGGTGAGACCGTCTGGAGACACAGCAAAGCCCGGATCGACGGCCAGAACCACCCGATCAACGGACACATCGCCCTGATCTACCGTCACTTCAACCACTTGAGCGACCAAGGTACCGAAGGATTCCTGTAAGGAGATACCGCGGCCCCGACCTTCGCCAACAGGCTGATCCCAGCCTGCTTTTGCAGCCGCCAGATCCAGCAGCTTGCGATGACGCGGCTTATCCATAAGCAATTCTCGACGCAGCAAGTACGGATCCTTGTCTGCGGCTTCCGCGACTTCATCAAAGAAGGCTTCGGTGAAGAATCCGTGCTGCGAGTGGTCAACACTTCGCCACGCGCCGAACGGAACGTGCGTCGAGCTTTCCGTATAGTGGATATGCTGGGCTGACACGTTGTAAGGAATCACCGGCGCTTCAGCGGGCTCATGCTTCTCGTGATAGATGTTATCCCACGCGAGAACCTGACCATCGCTGTCGAGAGCGGCGCGGAACTGTGATGCCACGCTGGGTCGGTAAAAATCGTGCTGGGTATCTTCTGCACGAGACCAAATCAATTTCACCGGCATACCGGTGTCACGAGCGATACGAGCTGCCTGAATCGACGCATCATTCTGCGATCGCCGACCAAAGCCACCGCCCATGAAATGTTGATGCAGAACAACATCCGCCAGATCCAGTTCCAGCGCTGCCGCCACCTCATGGCGCGCACCCAGCGGATTCTGCGTTCCGGTCCAAACTTCGCACTGACCATTGGTAAAACGTGCCGTTGCATTCATAGGCTCCATACAGGCGTGTGCCAAGAACGGCACTTCGTATGTTGCTTCTATGACCTGCGCCGCTGTCGCAAATGCGCTGCTTACACCGCCGGCCTCAACATCGGCACTACTGCTTCCTTCGGTGTGGGCCTTGGCCAAATCCGCGCGGAACTGCTGCCGAATCGACTGACTGCTTACCTCATCATTTTCGGTTGTCGTCCATTGAATATCTACGGCCCTAATGGCGCGTTCGGCAGTCCAATAACTGGTGGCCACCACCGCGATGGCGTCACCCAGATCGACCACATGAGTCACCCCCGGCTGCGCCTTGGTGTCCGCCGCATCAAAGGACTTCACCTTGGCACCAAACACCGGTGCCTGACGAATAGCCGCGTAGTGCATACCAGGAACCTGCGCATCGATACCAAACATTGCCTCGCCGGTAACCTTGGATGGAATATCGTGTCGCGGCAGGTCCTTACCCATCAGCGTGAATTGCTCAGGCTTTTTCAGCGTAGGCTTGTTGGACGGCTCAAATTTTGCCGCTGCGCTGGCCAACTCGGCGTAACTGGCCACGCGATTGGACGCCCGATGTATGACCATACTGTTTGACGTGGTCAGTTCCGATTCAGGCACCTGCCAGGTACCCGCCGCAGCCTTGATCATCATATCTCGGGCGGCGGCACCGGCCACACGCATACCAGCAACGCCGGTGGCTCGGATGCTCAAGCTGCCGCCAGTAATTTGCTGCACCAGTGCTTTTGCAGCCTGATGCATGGCGCCGTCTACGGTTGCCATCAAGGCGGCTGGTATCTCGGCACCCGCCAGCAGGTATCCCTTACCCAGCGGCCCATTGGCGTACTCGTCCTCGGCGGGCGCTTCTACGAAACCCACATCTGCCCAGTTGGCATCCATTTCGTCGGCCAGCATTTGCGTTAGCACCGTTTGCGCGCCCTGACCCATTTCACTGTGCGGTACGATGGCTGTGATTTTTCCAGCTTCGTCTATCTTCACCCACATACTCAACAGCGTGTCACCGTCTTCGGCCACCAGCTCTGCCACTTGATCACGACGATCGCCGCGACGCAGCGCGACTCCCACAATCAGGCCTCCGCCAGCCAGGGCGCCAGCGGAAATGAACCCTCGTCGCGTCCACTTGCCCAAAGCGGACTGTTTGGTGCTCGCCATTGTGTTCTCTTGTGCTTGCTCAGACATGCTTCACCTCCTCGGTTGCTGCTTGAGGATCAAAAACGCCAACCACAGCCTCAGAACCCGCCGCTCGCTTAATCGATTTGCGAATGCGCTGATACATGCCACAGCGACAAATGTTGCCGGACATTGCTGCATCAATGGCCGCGTCGTCTGGATTTGGATTTGTTGCCAGCAGCGCCGCCGCTGACATGATTTGGCCAGACTGGCAGTAACCACACTGAGGCGCTTGCTCGTCGATCCACGCCTGCTGCAGCGGGTGCAGCTCGCCCTCTGAAGCAGCCAGACCTTCGATGGTCGTAACCTCAGATCCCTGAGCAGCGGCAACCGGCGTCACGCAGGAGCGGATTGCTGCGCCATTCAAATGTACGGTGCAGGCGCCACACTGAGCTTGCCCACAACCGAACTTCGTGCCGGTCAAACCTAAATTTTCGCGTATGGCCCACAGCAACGGCATGCTGGGATCCACATCCAAACTCTGTTCAGTACCGTTTAAACGGAACGTAATCATAGTGATCTTCCTTGTGTCTTTTTCTCGCGCTGAACTGCGACGCTAATGCGGCCGACTAATGCAACGCTTCGGCTCGCGGGCGAGCTTAGCGCGCTGCCGGGCTTTTGCAACTACCGTCCCCTGTTTGGCTACCACGTATCGACGTTCGGGCGTTTCTTACCCTCACGCTGAGGCTTTGGTGGAACGGACTTCAAACCCCGAACAATCCAATGCCGGGTTTCTGCCGGGTCAATGACATCGTCCAATTCAAAGTGCGAGGCCATATTTACCGCCTTACCGCGCTTATACATGTCGGCGACCATTTTTTCATAGGCTGCCGCACGCTCAGCGGGGTCTTCAATGGCTTGCAGCTCCTTACGATAACCCAGCTTCACGGCGCCTTCTAAGCCCATGCCGCCGAACTCGCCAGTCGGCCAGGTCACCGTGAACAGCGTGGACTTAAAGCCACCACCCGCCATGGCCTGAGCCCCAAGACCGTATCCCTTACGAGTAACAATCGTCATCAGCGGCACGTCAATATTGGCGCTGGTCACGAACATGCGGGCGGCGTGTCGTACCACGGCGGTTTTTTCAATTTCCGGTCCGACCATAATCCCCGGACAGTCGCACAAGGACACGATGGGAATATCAAAGGCATCGCATAGCTGCATAAAACGCGCGCCTTTGTCTGCTCCGGGCGCATCAATGGCACCGGACAAGTGCGCAGGATTGTTGGCAATCAATCCCATGGGGCGGCCCTCGACGCGGATAAAGGCGGTGATGATGCCGATTCCCCATTGGGGGCGAAGCTCCAGCACGGAACCCACATCGGCAATCCCCTCAATCACCTTGCGCATGTCGTAATACCGCAAACGGTTCTCCGGCACCATAAATCGCAGTTCTCGAGGATCGGGGGCTTCCCACGTATCAACAGGACCCTGAAAGTACGACAGATACTGCTTTGCGCGAACCACCGCTTCGGCTTCGTCTGCCACTTCGATGTCCACGACACCATTGGGTACCTGCACATCCATCGGTCCCACTTCGTCCGGCGTAAATACGCCCAAGCCGCCGCCTTCAATCATGGCCGGCCCACCGATGCCAATGTTCGAACCCTCGGTGGCAATGATCACATCGCAGCAGCCGAGCAGCACTGCGTTGCCAGCGAAGCAGCGTCCCGTGGTGATTCCTACGGTGGGCACCAGACCGGACAACTTGGCGAAGTAGGTGAAGGCCAAACAGTCCAGCCCTGCGACACCGGAACCATCGGTATCTCCCGGACGCCCGCCGCCACCTTCAGCGAACAAGACCACGGGCAGCTTGAACTGCTCGGCGACCTCGAACAGGCGATCTTTTTTGTCGTGATTTTTCATCCCTTGGGTGCCTGCCAGCACCATGTAGTCATAGGACATGATCATGGCTCGACTTTGGTCTTCCGCGAACAGGTCGCCGTTGATTTGGCCAAGCCCAGCCACCATGCCGTCCCCCGTCGTGTTCTTGATCAGGTCTTCCATAGACCGCCGCCGGCGCTGACCCGCCACGACCACCGACCCGTACTCGACAAAGGTTCCTTCATCGCACAAATCTGCAACATTTTCTCGCGCCGTTCGACGGCCTGTCTTGTAGCGCTTGGCCACGGCTTCAGGGCGGTTTTCATCCAGACCCGCGCCTTTGCGATCAAAGACTTCTTGCAGATCTGGACGTATATAATCCAGATCGAGCTCTTCCAACTCGTCTTCGTCGGCAGCCGCCACGTCTTGCTTGCGCAGTACGATCAATGGATGGCCTTCAAACACGGTGTCACCCGCGCTAACGCCTAGGCGCTCTACCACACCGCTTATTTCCGCACGCACCTCGT
>JAACDS010000083.1 GCA_009936895.1 Pseudomonadota bacterium | reverse complement strand
GTGCGCTTTCACCGACGCACCGCCCGCTTCGCGGCTTAGCTACTGGGGCGACTGAGGAGTAGTGGCTGTAGAATCGATCTGATCTTGAGTCTTCTGACGGGCGAGCTCGGCGGCTGCGAGAGATTTCTTGAGTTTACGTACCTGTATGCGCAGGGGCAGATGCCGCACGAGGCTGTACAACCAGCCCAAGAACAGCCCGAGCATCAGTGCCAAAAACAGCCACCAAAAAATACTTAGGGTGAACGGTGTTTCCCACCGAACAAAACTGAGAGCGACTTGCTGCTGATTCACCGCCAGCGCAGCAAACAGAAAAACCAGAATCAGAACACACACGAAGAGGAGGGATTTTAGCCAAGTCATTGGTCTATCCTACCAGCGCTATCAGGATCCTGCTTTCGCGGCCTGACTGCGTTCCAGGGCGGAGTTGACGCGGTCGCGTAACTCCTTGCCGGGTTTGAAATGGGGAACATGCTTGCCCGACAAACCTACGGACTCGCCGGTTTTCGGGTTGCGTCCGATGCGGGGTGCGCGGTAATGCAGCGAAAAGCTGCCAAAACCACGAACCTCTATTCGACCGCCGGTCGCCAGCGTATTGGACATCTGTTCCAGCATCGTTTTCACTGCCAACTCAACATCCTTGCTGGTTAGCTGCAGGCCACTCGCCTGAGCCTGAGCGTTGACCATGCGGTCAATCAGCTCAGACTTGGTCATACTGGAATCAGTCATCAATCAATCAGCCGAATCAGGCAGAGCCTAATCGTCTTCCGGCTTTTTCATCTGAGCTTTGATCAGATCGCCCAACGTAGCAGGTCCTGAACGATCGCTCTCTTGCTTCTGGTGATCCTTCACCGCTTGACGCTCTTCTTCCACATCCTTCGCCTTGATCGACAAACCAATGGTTCGGTTCTTTCGATCCAAGTTGATGATCTTCACTTCAAGCTCTTCACCTTCTTTCAGGACGTTGCGCGCGTCTTCTACGCGATCGATGCTGATTTCGGCGGCTTTGAGCAATCCAGTAACGTCTTCAGCCAACTCAATGATGGCTTCCTTAGGCTGCACTTCGAGCACCTTGCCTTTCACGATATCCCCGCGATCATGCTCTGCTGAGTAATCTGAGAAGGGGTCTTTCTCCATCTGCTTGATACCCAGAGAGATACGCTCGCGGTCTGGATCAACAGACAAGATGATGGTCTCGATTTGCTCGCCCTTGGCGTAGCGACGCACGGCCGTTTCGCCCGGCTCGTTCCAAGAGATATCCGACAAGTGGACCAATCCGTCGATGCCACCTTCCAATCCGATAAAGATACCGAAATCGGTAATGGACTTGATGGTACCGGTGATCGTGTCGCTCTTAGCGTGAGCGATGCTGAAGGATTCCCAAGGATTCGGACGGCACTGCTTGATACCCAGCGAAATACGACGACGTTCTTGGTCGATATCCAGCACCATGACTTCGGTTTCGTCGCCTACGGAGACAACCTTCGATGGGTGGATGTTCTTGTTGGTCCAGTCCATTTCAGAAACGTGTACCAGTCCCTCAACGCCCTCTGCGATTTCAGCAAAGCAGCCGTAATCTGTCAGATTGGTAACCGTTGCCATAACGCGGGCACCCTCTGGGTAACGTCGCACGATATCAGCCCATGGATCCTCACCCAGTTGCTTCATACCGAGCCTGACGCGGTTCTTCTCGCGGTCAAACTTCAGAATACGTACGTCCACTTCGTCACCAACGTTGACCATTTCGCTTGGATGACGAATACGCTTCCAGGCCATATCGGTGATGTGCAGCAGTCCGTCTACGCCACCCAAGTCCACAAAGGCACCGTAGTCGGTCAGGTTCTTGACAATACCCTTAACGTCTTGGCCTTCCTGCATGGATGCCAACAGCTCTTCGCGCTCATGACTGTTCTCTTCTTCCAGAACCGCACGTCGCGATACCACGACATTGTTCCGCTTTTGGTCCAGCTTGATCACTTTGAATTCAAGCGGCTTGCCTTCCAGGTGTGCTGTTTCGCGCAGTGGCCGAATGTCCACCAAGGAACCGGGTAAGAAGGCTCGGATGTCGTTAACGTCGACGGTGAAACCGCCCTTGACCTTGCCATTGATGATACCAATGACCACTTCGCCCTGTTCGCTGGCTTCTTCCAGCTTCTCCCAGCTTTCCGCTCGGCGTGCTTTTTCGCGGGATAGGCGTGTCTCACCGAAACCGTCGTCTACGACTTCCATCGCAACCTTCACTTGGTCACCAATGGTCAGCGTGCAAACGCCTTCTTCGTTGAGAAATTGATTTTTTGGGATAACCCCTTCGGACTTCAGTCCGGCATGAACGACAACCCAGTCATCGTCAATATCTACCACCGTGCCGGTTACGATGGACCCTGGTGCCATCTCGATGGTGTTTAGGCTTTCTTCAAATAGGTCGGCAAAAGATTCGCTCATAGTGTTCGTCAGCCGAGGAAGCTCAATGCAGTTACGCGAGCCTACCGTGCGGCGGAACTCTCCGTTGGTTAGTTAACATTAATGCAGTAGGGTTAGATTCCAAGCCGGGAATGCGGTGCAACGGCCACTCAGCGTCAAGGGCGAACCTTAAACTTTGACCGCAACAACGCTCCGTTACTCAATCTTGCTCGAAATCTGCGCCATTACCGTCGCCACTACCTCGTCGATTGTCATCTCGGTACTGTCGATAATCAGCGCGTCTTCCGCCGGTTTGAGCGGCGCCACTGCACGTTCTCTATCTCGGGCGTCACGTTCTTGGATCTGCTCGAGAAGGGCGCGCAAATTAACACCCAAACCGTTGTTTTTCAACTGATTGTAGCGGCGTTCCGCACGTGCTTCGGCGGAAGCGTCGAGAAATATTTTGACCGGAGCATCGGTGAATACGACAGTGCCCATATCGCGCCCGTCAGCCACCAATCCCGGGGGCCGCCGAAAACCCTGCTGCAGCGCAAAAATTGCATCCCGCACTGGCGGCAGAGCCGCCACCTGAGAAGCACTGTTGCCCGCCTCTTCGGTGCGAATGGCGTCGGTAAAATCCGCGCCGTTTACGTGCACTTGGCCATCGACGAAGACAATATCCAAACCTTCACTCATCTCGACCAGGGCTTGCGCATCATCCAATGCAATGCCATCTGCCAAGCCAGCGACCGCAATGATGCGATACAGCGCGCCACTGTCCAGCAAGTGCCAAGTCAGAGCTTTTGCAATGGCGCTGGCCACGGTGCCTTTGCCCGCACCGCCAGGCCCGTCGATCGTGACGACAGGGACGGGAATCTGCTCTGAGTAACTCATCGTTCTAGAGGCCTATTGAGCCGTGGCATCTGCGGCCCGGCGCTTTTGCGCCGCGGCCTCGATCAGTGCCAAACCTTGGCTTTCATCACCGCTCTCGATGGCGGCGGCCAACGCCCGAAGATTGTTCGAATAGTCTTCCAATGCTTGGGATAAGGCGCCTTGGTTGAGCTGCATAATGCGCCACCATAACTCCGGGTTGGCTGCTGCAATGCGCGAGAAGTCGCGGAAGCCGCCGCCAGTCAACGGCAAATGTTGGTCGGTCACCTGCCCCATAAAAGCAAAGGCAAGCAAATGCGGTAGATGGCTGGTCACCGCCAGTGCCGCGTCGTGTTCGTCGGCTGTCATGCTGACCAGTGACGCCCCCAGTGCCTCCCAAAAGCTGGCACACGCTTGCTGAGCCGCCGAAGCCGTATTGGCCAAGGGGGTCAACACTACGGTGCAACCGTCGAATAAATCGCCATCAGCCGCTTGGGGCCCGCTTTTTTCTGATCCACTGATCGGGTGGCACGGGACAAAGCGTGGCGGTGGGGTATGCGTAACCTCAATCTCTTTGATGATTGGACTCTTGACGCTGCCCACATCGAATATCGTGGCCGGATGATCGGCAAGGGTTATCACCCACTGGGCAACCAAATCACTGGGCACGCACAAGGCGATCAGGTCAGCCTCCGCGGGCACCTCTGCAGCCACCGCGTCCAGTACTCTGTTTTCCACCGCCCACAGAGCGGAATCTGGGTCTGGCTCAACACCCACGATGCGCTCTACCAGCCCTCGTTGCTTGGCGGCTTTGCCAATGGAGCCGCCAATCAGGCCCACACCAACAATGGCTAGGGTGCCCAGTCTCACGGTCAGGACTCGGCCTGATGGGTCGACTTCGGCCGGGCGTGGGAGCCTACCTTGGCTAACACGGACAGAAAACGCTCGTTCTCTGACGCTAGACCAATGCTGACCCGCACATGATTGGGCAAGCCGTATTCCGCAATAGCTCGAACGATGACGCCCTCTCGCAGCATGCGCTGAAATAAGTCGTTGCCAGGCTCTGCGCTGTCGAACGCCACAAAATTGCCCGCAGACGGTATGAAGTCATAACCCAGACGAGTCAAACCCTCGGTCATTTGAGCCATTCCCGCACGATTTAGCGCCACGCTTTCGTTGACGTAGTCATCGTCTTCCAATGCGGCCAATGACGCTGCCATAGCCAGACTGTTGACGTTGAACGGCTGTCGAGCGCGATTCAAAAGATCCGCAAAGGCCGGGCTGGACGCACCGTAACCGAAGCGGACGGCCGCCAGGCCATACACTTTGGAAAACGTCCGAGTCACGATCAAATTGGGGAACCGAGCCAGCAGCGTGGCACCGTTGATGTGATCGTCGTCCTCCACATATTCCAGATAGGCCTCGTCCAGCACCACCCACACATGTTCTGGCACGGCCTGCAAGAACGGCAGTAATTCACTGCCCGGCGTACGCGTACCGGTGGGGTTATTGGGGTTGGCAATAAAGATCAACCGAGTGGCGTCTGTTACCGCATCCAGCATTGCGGCCAGATCCGAGCCGTAATTTTTGGCTGGGACGGTCACCAAGTCACCGCCACCACAGGTGACCGCCAGCCGATAAACCACAAAACTGTGTTCGGCAATAATCGCCTGAGCGCCGGGCTCTAGCACCACACGCGCAATCAGGTCTAACACGTCGTTAGAACCGTTACCCAAGGTGAGTTGGTTTGCATCGACCCCAATTTTTTGCGACAGGCGCGCCTTCAAGGCAAAACCGCCGCCATCCGGGTAGCGCGACAGTTCTGTCGCCGCTTCCGCGATGGCTTGCTGCACTTTCGCGCCGGGCCCTCTGGGGTTTTCGTTGCTGGCCAGTTTAACGATGTCGTTAATACCCAATTCCCGTGCCACTTCGTCTACGGGCTTACCGGGTTTGTAGGGACTGAGCCCTGCAATACGAGGGTTAATGGATTGGTTTTGCATGGTTACTCCTGTCCGGACGCTTTCGGATAAGAACCCAACACTCGCACTTCCAGAGCGATGTCCTTGACGTCCTTCAGGGCGGCATCGGCTGCGGTCTGAGATTCGTGCCCGTCAAAATCAATGAAAAAGACATAGGACCAGTCGCCAGATCTGGCCGGCCGCGTCTCGATGCGGGTCAGGCCAATCTGGTTGGTTTGAAAGGGCGAGAGAACGCGCAGCAGGGCCCCCGGCTCGTTTTTCACCGACACCAATATTGATGTCTTGTCGTCACCACTGGGGCCAACGTATTGCCGGCCGAGTACCAAAAAGCGTGTTTTGTTGTGCGGATTGTCTTCTATGCGCGTGGCCAACACCCGAAGGTCGTAGCGGTCCGCAGCCATTTCACCCGCAACGGCCAGCAAACCGGGATCTGCGGCCGCTTGCTTAGCCGCTTCTGCATTACTGGCCACCGCCGTTCGCGGTACCCCGGGGTAATGCTGATCGAGCCACGCCCGACACTGCGCCAAGCTTTGAGCATGAGATACGATTTTGCTCACCTCTTGGTCTGGCGAGGCTTCCTTAGCGCGCATCAGCGCATGATGGATGGGCAGTTCCACCTCGGCGCAGACCCGAGCGTTGGTGTTCAGCAGGCAATCTAACGTGTGATTGACCATGCCTTCCGTGGAATTCTCTACCGGCACCACACCGTAATCGCAGACGCCGGACTCCACTTCCCTGAATACTTCATCGATGGATGCCATGGGCGATGTCTGCACAAAGTGTCCAAACTGCTTTACCGTAGCGGCTTCGGTATAGGTACCCTCAGGACCGAAGTAAGCGACGCTCATGGGGGTTTCCAAGCCTAAACAGCAGGCCGTTATTTCTCGAAACAACGTCTCCACATCGGCGTTAGACAATGGCCCGGGATTTTGTTCTGTGAGCCGGCGCAGGATTTGGGCCACCCGTTCAGGCCGATAAAATACCGTCGCGTCTTGATTCGCCGAGGCCGGCTGTTGCTCCTTGATCTTGCCGACTTCCAGCGCGCATTGGGCGCGTTCGTTCAGCAAGGTCAGTAATTGCCCGTCCAGCGCGTCTATTCGCTCTCGCAAAGGCTTTAGCTGATCATCATCCGCGCTCATTTTCAAATTCGCCCATGAAAGTTACTAATGCTTGCACCGACTCCAAGGGAACCGCGTTATAAATACTTGCTCGCATACCGCCCACGCTGCGATGCCCTTTCAAGTTAAACATGCCCCGAGCTTCCGCCTGAGCCAAAAATTCACCGTCTAGCGCATCATCCGCCAAGGTAAAGGGCACATTCATGGCGCTTCGATCCGCTTTCGCCACCGGCGCACTGTAAAAGTTGCTGCTGTCGATGGCGTTATAGAGCAAGTCGGCTTTCGCCTGATTCTTTGCCTCCATACCGGCCAGACCACCGTTGGCTTTCACCCACTGGAAGACCAGTCCCGCCAAATACCACGAATAGGTGGGGGGTGTATTCGACATTGAGTCGGCATTCGCCTGCACGGCATAGTCTAAAAAGGTCGGTGTGATACCGCGCGCGGCACCGCATAGGTCTTTGCGCACCATGACGACCGTGAGCCCGGCTGGGCCAATGTTCTTCTGCGCGCCGGCATAAATCAGTCCGAACCGATCCACATTCACTGGACGAGACAAAATATCTGACGACATATCGGCGACCAAAGTTGCGTGTTCGGGAAAATCTTTAAACTGCACACCACCAATGGTTTCGTTAGAACACACATGCATGAGCTTCGCGTTATCGCTGAGCTGCCAGTCAGCAACGGCGGGTATGTGATCGTAATTGGTTGCGCTGCTGGAGGCCGCCACGTTGACGTTGCAATACTTGCCGGCTTCTTTGATTGCTTTCTTGGACCAGGCACCCGTATCGATGAAGTCGATGGTGTCATCGGCTTCGGTCAAATTCAGTGGAATACCGGCAAATTGTCCGGTAGCCCCACCCTGCAAAAACAGCACATGGTAGTCATCGGAAACGGAAAACAAATCCCGCAGGTCTTGTTCCGCCTGCGCCGCAATGCCTACAAAGGTCTTACTACGATGGCTCATTTCCATCACGGACATGCCGCTGCCTTCGTAGTCGAGCATTTCTTCCGACGCTTGGGCCAACACTTCTGTTGGCAAGGCTGCCGGACCTGCAGAAAAATTATGGGTTCTTGCCATGGGTCTCGATACTCCAGTTAGTGGCTCAAATTCGTTCAACGGAGCCCGGTCCGGCTCAGTGTCCGGACAAGGCCCCAGCCTAGTCGTCTCCGTCGTCTTCCGGAGACTCTTCTTGCTCTTCGATACGGCTGACGCTGTTCAGCATTTCTTCGTTTCGCAGCTTGATCAGCCGCACGCCTTGAGTGTTCCGACCCAGCACCGAAACCTCATCGCTCTTGGTTCGCACCAAGGTGCCCATATCCGAAATCAACATGAGTTCGTCGCCGTCGAACACCTGAATCTCGCCAACCAATGCCCCATTGCGGTCACTGGTCTGCATGGCGATCACGCCTTGGGCGCCACGTCCGCGCAACGGGAAGTCTTCCAGCATTGTACGTTTGCCATAGCCGTTTGCACTGGCCGTCAGCAGGTAGCCGTCCGCAGCAGGAATGATCAACGAGATCAGCGTATGCCCTGCCCCCAGCTTGATACCGCGCACACCCTTGGCGCTGCGCCCCATGGCGCGAACATCAGATTCTTTGAATCGCGTTGCTTTGCCGGAGCTAGCGCAAAGCAAAATATCACAGCCCCCGTCGGTAATTGCAGCACCCACCAGGGTATTGTCATCCTCTAGGTCCAGTGCAATCAGGCCACTGTTCCGCGGCCGAGAGAATTGTTCCAGCGGTGTCTTTTTCACGGTGCCGTTGGCTGTCGCCATAAAGACAAAGTGATCCGACGTGTATTCTTTAATGGGCAGCACGGCCGTAATTCGCTCGCCGCTGTCCAGCGGCAACAGGTTCACCATGGGACGGCCCTTGGCTCCTCGACTGCCTTGAGGAATGGCGAAAACACGCAGCCAGTACACCTTGCCGACGTTGGAGAAACACAGCAGGGTATCGTGGGAATGCGCCACCACCATATGCTCAACAAAATCTTCGTCTTTGACCGCTGTCGCGGCTTTACCACGTCCGCCTCTGCGTTGGGCCTGATAGCTGTCAATGGGCTGAGTTTTTGCGTAGCCCTGATGAGAAATCGTGACCACCAAGTCTTCTTCGTTGATCAGATCTTCGTCGGACAAATCCAGTTGACTGCTCACGATATCGGTGCGGCGCTCGTCGCCATAGCTGTCGCGTATTTCTTCAAGCTCGCCACGCACAACGGACACAAGACGTTCGTGAGAGCCCAAAATATCGAGCAGGTCGGCGATTTCATCCAGAACGCTCTGGTAATCCTCCATCAGCTTGTCCTGCTCAAGCGCAGTCAACCGGTGCAGTCGAATCTCCAGAATCGCCTGAGCCTGCTCTTCTGTCAGTCGGTATAGATCTCCGACGAACCCGAAGTCCTCGGACAAGCCTTCTGGGCGGCAGGCGTCGCTGCCAACGCGGCTCAACAGCTCAAACAATGCTTCCGCTTCCCAGCGACGCTCCATCAGCGCCACTCGGGCGTCAGCGGCGGAGGACGAACTCTTAATCAATTCGATGACGGCATCAATGTTCGCCAAGGCCACGGCTTGGCCTTCCAAAATGTGCCCACGCTGGCGTGCACGACGCAACAGATACAGGGTTCGCCGAGTTACCACTTCTTGGCGATGCTGCAAAAACGCTTCCAGCATCTGTTTCAGGTTGAGCACCTTGGGCTGACCCTGCACCAGTGCCACACAGTTGATACCGAAGACACTTTGCAGCTGGGTCTGAGAATAAAGGTTATTCAGGATCACCTCGCCGGATTCACCGCGGCGCACTTCGATGACGACCCGCAGGCCGTCCTTGTCCGATTCGTCACGCAGCTCGCTGATGCCTTCGATACGCTTTTCTTTCACCAACTCGGCAATCTTTTCGATCAACCGTGCCTTGTTCAGCTGAAACGGAATTTCGGTGATGATGATTTTCTCGCGGCCCTTCGCGTCTGTCTCAACCTCGGCGCGACCACGCACGTAGATACGGCCACGGCCCGTCCGATAGGCCTGCACGATACCCGCACGTCCATTGATGATGCCGCCGGTGGGGAAATCCGGGCCGTGAATGTGTTCCATCAGATCTTCGATGGTGATCTCTCGATCTTCCAACACCGCCAGACAGGCGTTCACGACTTCTGTGAGGTTGTGCGGCGGGATATTCGTCGCCATGCCCACGGCGATACCCGAGCTACCGTTAACCAGCAGATTGGGTACCCGAGTCGGCAGCACTTCTGGCAT
>JAACDS010000421.1 GCA_009936895.1 Pseudomonadota bacterium | reverse complement strand
TGGAAACCTTGGGGGGCGTACACCTGCTTTTTAACAATGCTGGCGTTGGTGGCGGCGGCAATTCTTGGAATGCGACTCAGAAGGACTGGGACTGGGTGTTTGGCGTCAATCTGTGGAGCGTAATCTACGGCCTGCGAGTGTTTGTGCCGCAGATGATCGTGCAGGAAACCCCCTGTCATATCGTTAATACCGCCTCAATCGCCGGCATTATCGGCGGTAGCACCAACGCGCTTTACTCCGTTACCAAGCATGGCGTGGTTGCGCTGACTGAAAATCTCTCCGTGGATCTCAAGGCGGAAGGCGCGAACATTGGTTGCTCTGTGCTCTGCCCGGGTTTCGTTAACACCAACATCTTTAACAGCGGCCGCAATCGGCCGGCAGATCTTGCCAACCGCGAAGACCCGCAACCGCTGACGCCGGAAGACGAGCAGCGCATCGCCATGTTCCAGGAAATCCTGCGCCAGGGCATGCAGCCTGTGGAGATTGCCGAAATCGTTTTCGATGCCATCCGAGCCGACCGGCTCTACATCCTGACCCACGATCACTTCGACGAAATGATCAGAGATCGTGCCGAGAACATGATTAATGGCACAAACCCACTCATGGGAGAGGCCGCTTTGGCGAACCTAGCAAAGCCGGCAGACGGATCATAGGCGGTCTGGACGGTTCCCGTCCGCCCGTCATTTTTCGGTCAGTGAAGGCGTCGCGCTAGACCGTCTCATCCTGACCAAGTTGGAATAGGCAGTCCCCGGGTTGTACTCGACCGGGGATACGCTTGCACAGGATGGTGCCTGTAATTGGGAAAATGACTTCCTCAGCGTCCTGCCAAGGTGCTTCAGGTTGATGAATCCAACCCGCAGTTTGACCCTTTGTTACATCCTCTCCAATCTCGGCGTTGGGTTCGAATAAACCGTCTTGGCGGGCGTAGAGATAATTATGCTTGCCCGTGAGGCGTAGGATTCTTGTCTCGCCCGGCGCTCCTAAATTCGTTTCCTTCAAGATGCCGAATTCCGCCAAAACACGTTCAATGCCTTCTCGGGTGACCTTAAGTGCGTAAGGTGTAACGGTGCCCGAGCCGCCCATTTCGACCGTGACAGCGATCGTACCTTGTCGTCTGGCTGCTGCTGTCGACACGATCTCGCCAGATCGCCTGAAATGCAGCGCAAAAGGCGCGGCGAATGCCCGGGTCAGGCGTAGAACGTCAGCCATCTCGTGTTCGTCTTCACGGTCGCCGTACAGCACCGTAGGAACGTAATGTAAGGAACTGCCGCCGGAGTGCAGGTCAATGGCGTAGTCCGCCATTTTCATGAGCACCGATTCGATGTAGTGCGCAATAACCTGAGTGACTGTGCCGGCAGGGTCGCCGGGAAAAGATCGGTTCAAGTTACCGTCATCGATGGGAGATGTGCGGTGTCCGGCTTTCGCGGCTGGAAAATTGGCCATGGGCAGCAATATGACGCGCCCGTGAATCATCTCAGGCCGTAGGTCCTTAGCGAGTCGTGTCACCGCGACTTGCCCTTCGTATTCGTCGCCGTGGTTGCCGGCCATCAGCAGGATAGTTGGGCCTTCTCCGTTCTTAATCTGCACGATCGGAATGGGAATCCAACCGTAGGCAGAGCGATGCACGGAATGGGGTAAACGCAAATAACCTGATTGCTTGCCCTCTGCCTCGTAGTCGATCTCTGAAGAAATAGGGGAGCGCACTAGAGTGTATGACCTTGCAGTAAGGTGAGAGACGCGTTGGCGGCCATCAGTCCGGTAACCAAGGTTACCTCGGCAGCTCTTTTAATAAGAAAATGACTTGGCCCGACGGTGGTTGGATCCGAAATAAGGGCAAGCAGGTAGTCTCGCTGCTGCGGTTCAAAAAGGCTCGTTGCCATTACGTTAAGCATTTAACTATCCACTGCTCTAAGGGGGGGACTAAGATCTTATATTCTTAAATAGTGCCTGCCCATTATTGCCCGCTATTGTTCCATAAGTTTTGTTATGGGTGAAAAGATGACGACAGAGATAACCGAACAAGAACTTGCCGATGCAAGGCAAACGTGGGGCAATGCGTTGATTGCGATCTCCAAAGCGTTTGAAGACAAAGGCGTCGATGCCGCCAGAATGGCTGCTAACGGCGCGCTTGATGCAGTCTACGGTTATGAGCTTGGGCAGGTTCTTTTCAAGCCAACCTTAGCCAGCGGCGAACAGACCTTTCGAATCACGCGAGAGGGTGCGCTTGCATATTTCGTGGGCCACAGCGCTGAATACCCGGGGGATAGTGGGTTTGGCATCAAAGGCTGGCGTTCCGTTGTTTCAGAAACGGCTGCCAGTTTTGTTCAGGGTGATGTCGCCATGTGGATGGGTTGGGTGACGTTTACCGACAAAAACGGGAACATCACCCAGGTGGACAAAAGCTGGGGTTACAAAAAGGATGAGGTAGGTAGACTGCGTATCGTCCTGCATCATTCGTCGTTGCCCTATCAACCTGAGCGATTTTTGACCTAACATCTAAACCGTAACGAGTAAAAGGAGTCCTTACATTGCTTTCAAATGAGAACTTTACTGTCCGCCCATTACCAACAATTGTGTTCAATAGAGGTGCGGCCAAAGACTTAAACAATCACATTCAAGCGCTGGGTAAGAGTGCGGCTTTGATCGTGACCGACAAAAATCTGGCAGCGAGTGGCGTACTTGAACCAATTTTGGAAGCGCTTCGCGCTGCAAATTTATCGGTTGAAGTGTTTGACGGCGTTGAGCCCAATCCGACCGATTTAAACGTCGAAGCTGGCGCAGCAAGGCTCAAAGAGCTTGGCGATGCCGTTGTCGTGCCGATTGGTGGTGGATCTTCCATGGACTGTGGAAAATCGATTGCGCTGCTTGCCTCCAATCCGGGTACGGTCGAAGCGATGCAAGGCTCCCAGCCGACGCCCGCCGCTGCCCCGGTTATCGCGGTTCCCACAACCGCTGGCACAGGATCCGAAACAAACAGTGCGTGTGTGATCACCAATACCCGACTGGGTCGCAAGACCTATGTGATGCATCCAAGCATTACGCCCGCATTCTCTGTGCTCGATCCGGACCTGACGGTCGGTCTGCCAACCTATCCAACCGCCACCTGTGGGTTTGATGTGCTCACCCACGCGGTTGAGGCCTTCGTTTCAATTGGTGCAAATGCGTATTCGGACACGATTGCGATTGAGGCCATTCGCAAAGTTGCGGGTAACCTGCGAAAGGTTGTGGCGGACGGTCAAGACATTGAGGCGCGCTCGCAAATGTTGCTCGGATCGGCCATGGCGGCACAGGCGTTTAACGTGACGGGTCTGGGATCCGCACATGGTACTGGACACGCTATTTCGGCCAGACTGAACGCCGCGCATGGACAAACCCTCGCGACGATGTTGCCTCATGTGATGGAATACAACATGTCTGTTCGCGAAGAAAAGTACGCTGACGTCGCGCGTATTCTTGCGCCCTCAGGTCCTGCGACCGGCGCGGGCGCAATTGACGCAGTGCTTCAGTTGCGCAGTGACATAGGCATCGAGCGCTCGATCACTGATTTGGGTGGTGAAGGCGACTTGCTGAGTGTCCTTCTCGAGGATGCGATGGCTGATCCGGTCAACATGACGAATCCTCGCCCGGTTGATCAGGCGGGTTTTGAGGCCATGTACAGCGCGGCGTGGTAAGACCGTCAAACGCAGGTGTGTTAGAGCGCGGAAGCGCGCTCTAACGCCGCATGGAGTTCGCGCGTAACCACGGTCGGTCTGCGAGGTAATTTCGCTGGCCTATTGGGTTCTGAACCCAGTGGTGCACCCGTCGGAAAACAGGAAGACAGACATGTTAGCTCATCAACACATTACGCCGGGATTGGGGTCTGAACTCGCGTCCGACATACAGTTGACTAGCCTCAGTGATGGCCAGATCAGCGCGCTTCAACAACTCGCTTCGGAGCGAGGTATTGTGGTCGCCCGAGATCAGGTGATGTCATTACAGGAACAGGCGGATTTTGCTCATCGTCTTGGTGAACCCCTCACCAGACCCACCAATCCTAGCGAGATCCCGCAAGAACTCATTCGGATCATGGCTGACGAAAACTCCAAGCACGCCGCAGGCGAGGGGTGGCATTCGGATGTTTCAAGCGAGAGTGAGCCGCCAGGCCTGTCTATGCTGCGAATGGAGGTGGTACCGAGGGCAGGAGGCGATACGCTATTTGCTAATATGTATGCGGCTTACGAGTCCCTATCGCCGGCAATGCAGGCCTTTGTCGAGACGTTGAGCGCAAAGCACGATCCGATTGGGCATTATCTTTACGTTAGCGGGGCAAAAAAACTTGAAGAGGTACCATCGGCGATTCACCCGGTCGTTCGCATACATCCCGACACGGGCCGCAAAGCTCTGTACGTCAACGTTGGCTTTGTTAGCCGGATTATTGGACTAAACCGGCGTGAAAGTCACGCGCTGCTGCAGTTGCTCTATGATCATGTGGCCTATTCGGCAAACATCCAGTGTCGAGTCAATTGGCAGCCGGGTACCGTGGTGTTTTGGGATAACCGCTGTGTGCAGCACTTTGCGGCATTCGACTATTTTCCTGAGAAACGACTCGGCTATCGAGCGACCATTCGAGGTGAAAAGCCGATTTCCTGCGCAGAGATTTGACCGTAAGGGGCTACGTTAGACTGCCAAAAATCGATTGACAGCGCTGATAGTGGTACAGCATGTGCAGCTCTTTCTTGAGACAAATAGCGCTTATTCGGCAATGTTAAAACGCGGCCGTATTTGAGATGCTGACGTCAATTGTTCTGACCGGATGATCCTGAATGGATTTAGGTACACGTCTATTTGTCGGTGGCTTAGCTCTAGCCTTGGGCTTGACTGCGTGCGCACCCTTGGTAGGGATTAACGTGCTGCTCTACAACATGTCGCTTACCAATGAGCCAGTTGCGACCAACTTTCTTGTCATACGGTGTGCCACATTTGCGACGCTGGCGTTTTTCAGCGTGAACTTTCTCAGGCGTAAACGGCCGTTATCGTCGGTGGCGCCAATGCTGGTTTTCTGCAACTTCACCGTATTTTTCGGGGCTGTGATTATGATTCAACGAGCTCAATACGATGTTCTGCCGTGGGTGGTTTTGACAATGATTGGCGGCCTAGCGTTTTTTCTTTATCGAGAAAACAGGGCGGAAAACAGCGTGATTTTTCGAGACAGTTGGTAAGCCAATCAGCGGGTTGCCAAGGGACAGACACAAACGGCGAGGGAGCGTGGCCCCTTCGCCCATCATGGGAGGTAATACGTGAGTCAGCGTTTTAGATGGGGACATATCAACGTCAATGTCTCCGACCTGGATCTTGCAATTGCTTTCCACAAGCGGCTCGGTTTCGACATATTCCTCCCCGGTATTCCCTACTTGGGTTTAGAGGCTGACGAATCGGCAGTCGTGCCTGCAACTACTGCTCAGGTGCTGCATATTGCGCCAAACACTAGAGGCCGAGCTTGCATCATGCAATTGGGCAAAGGTCTGCCGAAGCTTGATCTGGCGGAGTTTCCAGTCTCTGGCGCACATGATCCCCTGCAAAACCAAGATCTGGGAATCGTGCGCCTGTGCCTAGTGTCGGAAGACGTGCAGGCGGACTATCGTGATTTGGTGGCGCAAGGCGTCGAGTTCCTCGGGCCACCGACTGCATGCACAAAACGGATGGCGGACGTGGCGATCTGCAGGGACCCAGATGGCACGCTGATCGATCTGATTCAGGTGCATCTTGACCGATGGCCCCGAGCGCCGAAGGACTAACCCCAACGCCTGGCAACTACCGCCGCGTTTTCCATGGCGCCAACGATTCATCGCGACAATCCCATGAGTTCGGTGTAAAAATCTCGCAATGCGGACAACTCTTTTATCACTTATCGGAGCTAGTCATGTTCGACGGAAAGTATGTGATGTGGGGCGGCGAGCACAGCTTGTTCACGCGCAAGCTGCAGGCAATGCTTAACTATCTTGGTGTGGACTATGAGTTCAGACTGAAGACGCAGGATGCCGGCCCGCACGTAGAGGCGCGTCTGGGAACGCATTTTATCCCGGGCCTCGAGACGCCCGAAGGATGGTTCATACACGACTCCACGCCTATCGGTCTGATGCTGAATGCCAAGTATCCTGACCGACCGATTATGCCAAGCAGCCCTGTGCAGCGTATTGCCGCCCACTTGTTGGAGGATTGGGCGGATGAGTGGTTTGGCCGCTACGCCATCAGCAGCCGCTGGTGTTATCCACACAACATCGATCATGTTGCCATTGGGTTTTATGCTAACGCCATCGGCAAAACGATGGCGGAGGGTTTAACCGAAGACGAGCGGGTGAAAGCGGCAGAGCGAATCTTGTTTGTACGAGACAATTTTGGGCTGAAGGCCTGCGCGAATCGAGGCTGTGGCCCAGATCAGGCGGCGCATGTTCGGCGCGATTTTGAACAGCTTATGGCCCATGCGGCAGAGCACTATGGTAGTCACCAATTTCTGTTGGGTGATCGTGCCAGCCTTGGAGACTTCGCCTTCGCCGGGCTCTTCAAAGCCCACATAGCCGCGGATCCAGAACCGCGCAGTTGGATTGAGGGCAGCGCGCCGGCTATGCTCGATTACATGGATCGCATTTTTGACGCTCGTTCAAACGAGGGCCGATACCTGGCAGACGATGCCTTGCCTGATACTTTGACGCCATTTTTCGAGCACATGCGCGACAACTACCATCGATTTCTCAGGGTCTCTCGCGAAGCGTTGGCGGCGGGTGACAAGTGGTGTGAGGTAGACTTGGGTGACGGCCCGGTGCGAATGCGCTCGCTCAAATACAGTGAAGTCAGCCGTCGTCACATCGCTGGTGAAATCGAAAGCTTGTCGTCAAGCGACCGCGCCGCAGTGGAACGGGTGCTGGGTCCGTTGGGCGTACTTGATGCCTATCTGTTGCCGCCCC
>JAACDS010000082.1 GCA_009936895.1 Pseudomonadota bacterium | reverse complement strand
TGCCCAATTCCAGCACCCGGCCAACGGCTTGAGGCACGACTTTTTCTCGTTGGCGCTCAACTGCCGGTGCTCCGCAGGCACAGTTAATGACGTGGGGCAAAATACGTTTTTCGTAAAAGGACATGTCTCTTCTCCCGTTGCTGCCGCTGCAGAGCACTCAATCGAATGCCAACAGTTGATCCATCAAAATAGTGAGGGAGATGGACCATAAAATCACGCCAAAAAACACCTCAACGGGACCGGCATAGCGCTCCAAGAGTTCACCGAACCGTCCCCAGCTTACCGACACCGCCACAAGGGCATACCACAGACCGTCAATCACACCCGCCAACGTCGCCGCGGTCAATTGGGTTAAGAGCGGTTGTTCCGGAGTCAAAAACTGGCTAAACACCGCCACAAAGAAAATCATGATCTTGGGATTCAAAAAGACGATCAGGAAGCCATCTTTGGCATACCGCCACATGGGCAGGGTCACGCTCTGGGCCTCTGATGGATGCTCGTCACCGGCGCTACCCGCCAGACCGCTGCGAATCATCAGGGTACCGAGATAACACAAGAACAATGCGCCCAGGACCTGTACCGTCAGCATCACCCAGCCGGTGTGAATCAAAACAGTCGCCACGCCGAAAACCACGGCCATGGCGTAGAGCCAAACACCGAAGCCGTGAGCGACAGCAGTCATCAAACCGGCAGTCTGCCCGCCCAACAGCGAGCCACGCAGCACCAGTGCCAGACTCGGCCCGGGCGAAGCTGCTCCGGCCAACAGAGTAGCAGCCAACAGAACCCATGTGATGTCAGTCATTGGTGGCTGCGTCCAGACCAACGATTAACGGATCGTATCGGTACAAACGATCCATGGAGTGCTTACCAGCACGAGCCGCTGCTCGGTCCCGCACCCACGCTTTCAGACCAGACAAATGAAATACCTTGGCGTTGCGACGCGACCCGCGCTGAACGCTGGCGGTTCGACCCTTACGCAGATCTTCATAGTGTTGCAGCGCTGCAACGACGTCCGCACCACTGCTCAAACAATTGCTGAGCACTATCGCATCTTCAATTGCCATGGCAGCACCTTGAGCCATAAAAGGCAGCGTCGGGTGGCAGGCATCACCCAGCAGGCTCACTCGATCAATACCCCAAGAGCGCATGGGGGCTCGGTCAAACAACCCCCACTTGAATAAGGATTCAGCGTCAGCCTGAGCAAGCAGCTCTTGAATCGAGCGATGCCAGCCGGCAAAGTCAGCCCGCAGCTCCGGCATAGAACCCGCTTCCACCCAGGATTCTGGCTGCCATCCCGCCTTTTCCACCACGCAGACGCAGTTGACGTAATCGCCACCGTTAACCAGATAATGCACAAAGTGCTTGCCCGGCCCCCACCACACCGTGGCATTGGGTGCGATCCGCCCGTCAGGCAAGCGATTCACGGGAACCAGCATGCGCCAGGCCACATTGCCGGTGAAGTCCGCCTGCTGGTCACCCCACAAACACGCCCGCACAAAAGAGTGAATGCCGTCGGCACCGATAAGCAAATCGACCTGACGTTCGTGTTCGCCTGCAACCAACCGCACACCGCTGGCGTCTTGCTCAAAACCGGTGACACCACTGGACAATCGAAGCGCGATGTTCGGCTCAGCCGTCGCGGCAGCCACCAACATTTTAATTAAGTCTCCACGATGAATGTGATAGTAGGGTGCGCCATAACGTTCTACCGCCGCGTCGCCCAAGGCTGTTTCGGAAATGACTCGTCCGCTACGCCAGCTGCGCATTTGTGTGGCCTTAGGTAAGAATCCACTCGTCATCAGGGCACCCTGCAAGCCCAGTTGGTGGAGCACCCGGGAAGCATTGGGCGAGATTTGTATGCCTGCGCCCGTCGCAACGCACGCTTCTGTCTGCTCGAAAATCTCCACGTGGTGGCCCGCTCGCGCAAGGCAGAGCGCGGCGGTTAAGCCGCCGATGCCCCCACCGACCACACCGATGTTCAGCGGGTTCTGGGTTGTTGCCAACACCGGCTGTATCAACTGCCAGAGACCCGTCTATCCACACCGGCCCAGAACGGCTCACGTAAATCCTTGCGTTTGATTTTGCCCACTGGGCTTTTGGGCAGAGCCTCGGTCGTAATCGTGATACCACTAGGCTTTTTATAAGAACCCAGATCCGCGCTCACCATGTCGATCAATTCCTGCTCCGTAACCGACGAGCCCTCCACCACCACACACAGGGCATGGGGTGTTTCGCCCCAACGTTGATGAGGAATGCCAAAGGCGGCCACTTCCACCACGTCAGGATGGCCGGCCAAGACGTTTTCAATCTCTGCGGGCCAAATATTAAAGCCGCCTGAGATAATCATGTCATCAGCACGATCCACGACATACAAATACCCATTGGCATCCAGCTTGCCCAAGTCACCGGTTTTGATCCAACCATTACCAATGCGTTCGGCACTGGCTTCGGGGTTATTCCAAAACTCGCTCATCATGCCATCCGAGCGCGCAACGATTTCGCCAACCTCCTTGGTAGCCACCGGATTATTGTCTTCATCCCAGATTTCCACTTCGGAAAAGGGCAGAGCCAGGCCACAGGCGCGCAGCGGGTTCGAACCCTCCACTTCGGCAAACCATTGGGCCGAATTCATCATGGAGACCGGTAGTACTTCGGTTTGCCCATACCCCTGATACAGAACATCGCCGAACACCTCACGTGCTGCCAACGCCGTAGCATCCTGAATCGGGGCGGCGGCCACCAACAAACACTTCAGGGATGAAAAATCTCGGCCTCGTGCGCCATTATCGTGGACAACGGCGTTCACCATGGTGGGCACCATGAATAGAAAATTGATCCCCTCGTGTTCGATGACATCCAAGGTGTGCTGGGTATCAAAGTGATCGAGCATGATGTTACAGCCGCCGGACAGCCACATGGGTAAGTACTGATAGCCAGAGCCGTGAGAGATAGGGCCCAGATGTAAGCACTTGTCACCGGGTTCTACTGGCGGAAAGGTATAAAACCAATCTCGTCCCGCCGCCAGCCATGCCTTGTGGGTATAGGCCACGCCCTTGGACAAGCCCGTCGTGCCACCCGTGTGACGAATAATAAAGTAATCGTCTGGGGACACCGCCACATCCGGGTCTTTCGGCGACTGACTGGCCAGCCACGCTTCATAGCCGGCGTCTCTGACAAAAATCTGCTCCAGATCCGGCAGCTCTTGCTGTAAGCCTTCCACTTCATGGGCGTGATGCTCACTCACCAACAGTGCACGGCAATTGGTATGGCCGAGCATATGGGTATGCGCGGGGCGACCGTTGCGCGGGTAGAGGGGCACTCGAACCAAGTTGGCGATGGCCGCCGCCTGAACGAGATCCGAGGCTTCAACAGAGTTATCCTCCAACACACCCACTCGATCACCGGGCTTTAAGCCCATACTGAGCAGGCCGTTAGCAAGCCGTACGCCACGCTCCCAAGCTTGCGCAAAGGTCAGACGGGTCTCGTTGTGAACAATGGCTTCTCGACTGCTGTAATGCTGCGCTGCTCGGCGCATTAGGGTTCGCACGTCCATAATGATTCCTCTCTCTTCTTGCAAAGAATGCTACCTGTGAGGTGGTTGCTTTTGTACCGCTATGTCGCAGCGTCCCAACGTTGCCCAGTGCACCGGTTGCTGCCACTATCTCTAGACGTATTGCATGGATTAGAGGGAAAAGCGTGCAGCATCTCAATTTATGGATCGTGGCGGTGGCCTGCTGTCTGGCCTCACCCCTGTCCTTGGCCAACAGCGCGCTGACGAATATTTACAACTACTACCCAATGCCGGATGGCCTGGGTTCGTCAGGACAACCCTCGCCCACCCAGTTTGCCGACATCCGCGCCGCTGGCTTTGACGTGGTGCTGAACTTAGCCATGCCCACATCCGAAAATGCCTTGGCGGAAGAAGGCCGTCTGGTCAGCGAGACCGGCATGACCTACGTGCACATCCCCGTGCCTTGGGAGTCTCCCAACCCGGCGCATCTCAGGCAATTCTTTGCCGTGGTCGACGCCATGCGCGCTCAGGATCAAGAGGTCTGGGTACACTGTGCCGCGAATTATCGCGCTTCCGCCTTCGTTTATAAGTACCTGACCCTGAAAAAGGGAATGAGTCCAGAACAGGCCAGCACCCCTCTCCTAACCCAGTGGCTTCCAGAAATGGATGAGAACTGGCAAAACATCTACGACCTGAGCGCAAGGGAACTTGAACAGCCATGAGCGCTGCTGAAGCGATCGCGTCTTCGGTTCTAAAAGCCGCTGAAGGTTTATGCCCCGAACTGAGCGACAGACGCCGTGAAATTGACGACCTGAGACAGCTCCCACAAGATTTGGCCAATCGGCTCGCCGCGCTGGGCTTTTATCGTCTGGTCGTGCCGGAATCCTTAGGCGGACTGGGCATCTCACCGACAACCTTTTGTCAGCTGTGCGAAACCCTCGCCAAGGCCAATGGCTCCACAGCTTGGTGTATCTTCATTGGCGCAACCTCACAATACTTGTTTGGTGCCCTGCCCCAGACACAGCTACAGCGCATGCTTGAAAACCCCAATGTCATTACCAGTGGTGTCTTTGCGGACAGCGGCACCGCCCTATATGAAGAGCGTGACGGTCAGGCTGGCTATCTGAT
>JAACDS010000081.1 GCA_009936895.1 Pseudomonadota bacterium | reverse complement strand
TAATTGTCTGGAAAAGGTCTATTCTTCGAGAGGCGCTCGCGAACCCGCTTCACGAACCGTCAACCACTTTTATTTCGCTCACTAAGCATTCAGACTGTTGTTCACTTTGGGAAAGCTTCGCTCGCATCAGAATACGCATCAGGCGAACCGTGGCGCCGCCTTCGTTTGATGGATTAAGATGCGCCCACCAGCATGGACCCAAGGGCACCCGTTTGACGCGAACCGAGGTGGCTACTGCACCGCGGCAATCACTACCGAGGAAAACAATAATCATGAGCCAGGAAGTAGACGTACTGATCACGATACGCAAGATTATTCGAGCCACGGATCTATACTCACGACAGCTGAGCAAAAAATCTGGACTGACCGCACCCCAATTACTGGTTTTACAAGCAATCCAAGAGATGGGGGCCGTGGCCATTTCTCGACTATCGACCCATGTCAGCCTCAGCCAAGCAACGGTCACTAGCATTTTGGATCGACTGGAAAGCCGAGGCTTGGTGGCAAGGCATCGCAGCACCATGGATAAACGTGTGGTTCATGCCACACTGACACCACAAGGCGAGGCGATGATCGTGCAGGCCCCTAAGCCTCTGCAGGATGTGTTCAGCGCGGCGTTTGATAAACTTGAAGAGTGGGAGAAATCCATGATTGTTGCGTCTTTGCAACGGGTAGCTTCGATGATGAACGCTGAGCACATTGACGCATCGCCCATGCTTCACGTGGGTATCGCTGACGAGCCCGCCATGTCCAACACTAACCACCCCAGCAACGCTAACCCAAACACGTAGCCGGCAATGACGTCGCCGTGTCCTTAATGCGGACTGCGCTGAATGCTTGACTGGCAAACCACACTAAGCCTTCTGACCATTGCCGCATTGGCCGGTTCTGGCCTCGGGTATCTGGCTGTTTTGGCCGCTGACCGACTATCCGAACCGCTCGACAAACCCGACGAACTGCCCCAAGGCCATGACACCGATCGCTTCGCCGAGGCCGTGGGTGCCATGCTCATTGGTGCAGGCATCGTCATCTTGTTCATACTGACTCTTGGCCTGTCCGACAAAGCGGTCCTTGCCACCGCATTTGCTATCACACTGTTGACCTTGTCGCTGATCGACCTCAGGCACTTTGTGCTGCCGGACGCGCTCACGCTGCCGCTGCTTTGGACCGGGTTGCTGATCAACGTCTGGGGGTATTTCGCGGCCTTGCAAGACGCGGTGATCGGCGCTGTGGTGGGCTACATGTCACTGTGGAGCATTTATTGGCTGTTCAAACTGCTGCGCGGCAAAGAAGGTCTGGGCTACGGCGACTTCAAACTAACGGCTGCCATTGGTGCGTGGCTGGGCTGGCAAGCGCTGCCCACCGTTATGTTTAGTGCCGCTATCGGCGGTCTCTGCGTCGGCCTTTTTTTAATGGTCACCAAGCGAATGCAGGCAGAGCAACCGCTACCCTTTGGGCCGTTTCTTGCCGGCGCCGGCTTTATCGCGTTGACCACCGACTACACCTTTTGGGGGTGGCTGCTCTAGATCGGAGACAATCGCACCGGCGTCAGCCTAACGCGGACAAAAGCGTGTACGCTGACTGCCCCCCGCTCTAGAGTGCAAGGGACCACTTTTTTGGATAACACCATGCCTTCTATCTCTGCAAAATGGGTTGCGCCTTCGCTGGCGCTCTTGCTGCTAACTGCCTGCTCTGAACCCAGCCAACCCGCGATTCCCGACGCCCAATCAATCCATCGCGACGCGATCACTATTGATGCCCACGCGGACATCGAGCTACCCGGCCAACCCTCCAGCTACGTGGGCTCCGATGGCCTATCCAAAGTGTCACCTGCAAAGATGCGCTCTGGCGGACTGGATGCCGTCGTGATGTCCATTGCCGTGGGCCCGAAACCCAGGACAGCGGAAGGTTACGCAGAAGCCCGACAGACTGCCGAAACCGAACTTGCCGCAGTGCAGGCTCTTGTGGCCGATACGGCGAACAATACCATTCTTGCAAAAGACCCTCGCGCCTTGATCGATGCCCACGTTCAGGGTCAATTGGCCGTCATATTAGGCATGCAAAACGCTCTGATCTTAGGCTCCGACCCGGCTTATCTAGATGAGCTCTACGGTGCCGGCGTTCGCGTATTCGCGCTTACACACATGGGCCACAACGATTACGCTGACTCCTCTCGACCGTTGTTTAACGCCGCCACCCGCAGTCGCGAACCTGATGCTGAGCACGGCGGCCTGTCCGAACTGGGCATCGCGGCCATTCGGCGCATCAACGCATTGGGAGGCGTTGTGGACATCGCCCAGCTGTCGCGCCAAGCGGCCGTACAAACAATGGACATATCAACATCACCGGTCATTGCCAGTCACTCCAACGTGCAGGCCCTTACAGCAGTCAGCCGCAATCTCAGCGACGAAGAGATCGATCGTATCGGCGCTACTGGTGGGGTGATACACGTGGCACCTTTTCGGGGTTATTTGTTTGACTCTGCAAATCCTCAGCTGGATCAAGCCATTCGAAACGTGCGACGCACCGCCGGCATCGACGAGAATTATCTGTATCCCTTCGAGCTGTACTGGGAGATCCAAGACCCAACAGTGAAAGCAACGTTTTTAGCCGACGTCAGCGAGCTACTCAAAGACGTGAATCTCAGCAGCATGCTAGATCATATCGACTACATTACTCAGCGTGTCGGCGGTGAGCATGTTGGCATTGGTACCGACTTCAATCATGGCAGTGGCATTGAAGGCTTTATCGATGCCAGCGAGGCGCTTAACGTAACGACAGGGTTGCTTGATCGCGGTTACAGCGCCCGTGATATCGCTAAAATCTGGGGCGGTAATTTTTTACGTGTTTGGCAAGAATCTGTTCGCCAAGAGTAATCAGCGATTGGTTTTTTCGCGGCTCTCTGCCACCCTCGC
>JAACDS010000420.1 GCA_009936895.1 Pseudomonadota bacterium | reverse complement strand
GGAAACCCTTGCAGCGCCCCCGGCGACAGAATGATGAAAAAATTAGGCGTCATACTCTCCCATTCCAGCGATCGAATGCTGGTCACGGTTGCCCAGACTTTTTTGCCGCCAACATCGAACTCCATGCGGTCGCCGAGACCCAAGGAAAAATCCTCCGCATAGTCCAGCTCCAGCGATACTTCGGCCTCGGTGCTGTCCGCTGACCACCATCTGCCGGCGACAATCTCATTGTTTTCCGGTGCCCTAACAGACCAGGTGAGAGAACGCTCAGATGTCAGTCTGGGGCCACCCGGCCCTTCCCGTACGCTTTCTTGCCACTCCTTGGCAGATAGCTCATTTACCTGAGCTACGCGCCCACGGATCATCGGGAAAAGAAACTCGCCCTCGGTTGCACCTTCTCGCACCAGGGCCCGAACTCCCTCCACTTCCTCTTCTGCAATATTCATCACAAAGTGATTGGCCGCGTCATCGGGCACTTGAGAGCGCCATTCGTCGATCAGCGCTGTTCGAATCAGCACCATGACGAGCAACAACATAATTGCTACGCCAAAAATCAGAATCTGCGCAGTATTTTCGGCCCGCCTTCGCTGTAGGCCTGCTAGCGCCAAGCGCCAGCCGCTCTTTGCCTGCATGCCGGCTACCCTACCGCCCTTGAGCAATGCCCATGCCATGACACCAAAGACCACACAGATACTCACTATGCTGACGAGGGTCCATAGGGTGAGCCAGAAGTCCTTGGTGTACCAAACCAACAGCAACAGACTGCCGCCGGCAGCAGCGCCGTAGGACAGCCAGCGACTCAGTGGGGCGACGCCCAAATCACGTCGTATGACGCGCATGGGTTCTACGTTTTTGAGATGAATAAAGGCCGGCATGGCAAACGCCAGGGCGCAGATCAAACCCGTTGCGCCTCCCAGCAAGAACGGCCGAGCTGTCGGCAGTGGTAGCTCTACCGCGATCAACGTGGCAAGAATTTCCACGATAGCGACATGCAACAGTGACCCCAACAACAGGCCCAGCCCAATGGCAGCAAGGCCCACCATCAGTAACAGCGACATGAACCCGCGCAGTATCTGGGTCGGTGTGGCCCCAAGGGTCTTCAGCACGCCAACATGATCAAAATGACGCTGGGCGTAGCGATGAGCAGACAGACCCACTGCGATTCCAGCAAGCAACACCCCGAGCAAGCCGCCCAAGAGCAAGAAACTCTCGGCCCGATCCAGCGCACGGCCAATGCGCGGACTGCTTTCCCGCACGCTCACCCAATTAAAATTCGGCTTGAGTGGCAAATCCTCTCGCAAAGCTTCCAGCTCGACTTCCCCGCCAGACAGCAGCAAACGATAAGACAGCCGGCTACCAGGCTGAACCACTTCGGTCGCTTCGACGTCTTGCATATTCATGAGCAGACGCGGACCCAAATCAAAGAAGGAACCACCCCGATCCGGTTCGGCAATCAACACGCGTGACACGCTTAACTGAGCCATACCTACTTCAATCGTATCGCCTAGGCCAAGATTCATTGCCGGGAACAGTCTTGAATCAAGCCAGACCGTGCCGGGTTCCGGCACGCTGTCCGTGGGGGCACCGCGTTGAAATGGCTCAGTACCAACAATCAATTCGCCTCGCAGCGGGTAAGTGGCATCAACGGCTTTCACGCTCACCAATTGATTCAAATCACCAGCGAACACCATGGAAGGAAAGACCAACGTCTGGGCCGTGTCTAATCCACGCTGCTGGGCCTGCTGGACAAATGCCTCAGGTATCACCTGACTCGACGAGATTTGCCGGTCGGCTGCCAAAAAATTAGACGATTCTTCCAGCAGCGCACTTTGCAGACGATCAACGAACAAACTGATGGATGTCACCGTACCGACCGCCACCAGCAACGCCACCAACAGCAGAGCCATTTCTCCGGAGCGGACATCCCGCCATGCCATCCGCGCGACCAACATCATGTTCATTTTGCTGCCTCATTGGACTGGCTAGGGACAATGCGCCCGCCAGAAATGGCAATCGTCCGCCCGCAGCGCGCCGCCAGCCCCAGGTCATGAGTCACCATGACCAGCGTGGTGCCGAATTCAGTATTCAAATCGAACAGAAGCTGACAAATCAGCTCACCGGTCTGGGTATCCAGATTACCTGTTGGCTCGTCGGCAAATAACACGGTTGGGTTCGAAGCAAAGGCCCGAGCAATAGCGACCCGCTGCTGCTCGCCACCGCTGAGCTGGCGCGGGTAGTGGTCCAAGCGGTCAGCGAGTCCCACTTTTTCCAACAATTCGCGAGCCTGCGACTGCGCCATCGTATCGCCACGAAGCTCAACAGGAAGCATGACGTTTTCCAGCGCGGTGAGCGATGCCAGAAGCTGAAAGGACTGGAAAACAAAGCCGACGTGCTGGCCGCGCACCAGCGCCCGGGCCTCTTCATCGAGATCCGTAAGGTTCGAATCCAGTAGTTTCACTGCCCCTGCGGTCGCAGTGTCCAGGCCCGCAAGAATGCCCAGCAACGTGGTTTTACCCGAACCCGATGCCCCAACGACAGCAACGGTTTCACCTTGATTGATTTCCAAATCAATGCCATCCAAGATGACCAACTCTCCGGCAGAGGTCTGCACAATTTTTTCTACACTTTCAGCACTGACTACGGTTCGACTCATGCGATCCTTCTCTTTTCGGTTACTTAATAACGATCTGTCTGGTTCAGCTCGTTGGCGATGCCCTAGAATCTCAAGGGCCGTTTGGGTCGTCGCTTTCGTGGCGATGAGCCTACACGCTCACGCAGATTCTCAAGAACACTCTGCACCAAGCAATCTCCAAGAAATGTCAAAAGACAGGACAGCCGCCATATTAGTCCTTGGCGACAGCATCAGTGCGGGCTACGGCATGAACATTGAGGATGGATGGGTTAGCTTAATGAACCAGACCCTTATCCAACGTGAATCTAACTGGCGCCTCATCAACGCCAGCGTATCAGGTGAGACCACCACCGGCGGACTGTATCGCCTGCCGGAGCTACTCCAAGAACATAGCCCACAGATCGTCGTGTTGGAACTCGGCGGCAACGACGGATTGCGCGGCTACCCTACCAATAAGATTCTCAACAACCTGCTGGCGATGACGGAGTTGGTGCTCAATGCTGGCGCAAAGCCTGTGATTATTACGATGCGCATTCCACCCAATTACGGGCCTCGCTACACCCGCGGTTGCGAAGCGGTCTTTGCGGAAGCGGCGAAACAGTCCGGTGCCGCCCTCGTGCCATTTTTATTTGAGGCGCTCGCCGTCAGTGACGACCTTATGCAAGACGACGGCATTCACCCGACGGCTAAAGCCCAACCCATTCTCGTCGAGGGATTTCTCCCCTATCTGGAACCGTTAATGTAAGCCGTGCCAGTCAATTGTCGGCGTGCTGACGCTCTCTGGCCCTGCGCTGATCCTGCCCAATGTGTTGCTCGCCCCGTTCGGCCGCCAAGCGCACCTGATGCTGGCGCTCGCGAAACTGCACGCGTCGCTCTTCGCTGGTGCTGTCGATGCAGTAAGGACAGCTCACCCCATGCTCGAACGCTGCACTGGCCAACTCGTCGACGGACAACGGATGGCGACAGGCATAACACTGTTTGTATTGACCTTGCTCGAGATCCGCGTTCACCGACACACGTTGGTCGAAAACGAAACACTCGCCATTCCAGCGCGATTCACTGGCCTGAGTATCCTCGAGATACTGCAATATGCCACCATCTAGCTGATACACACGCTCAAAACCTTTATTGAGCATAAAGGCCGATGCTTTTTCGCAACGAATGCCGCCAGTACAAAACATGGCCACCTTGCTGTGTTTGTCCGGGTCAAGATTATCGGCGACCCATGCCGGGAACTGCCGAAAATTTTCGGTATGCGGTGACAGAGCGCCTTCAAAGGAACCAATGTCGATTTCATAATCGTTGCGCGTGTCGATCACGATCACGTCAGGGTCATCTATCAGTTGATTCCAAGTCCGGGCGTCCACATGCTCGCCGGATTGACTCATATCCAAATCATCAACGCCAAAACTGACGATTTCTGGCTTCACACGAACCTTGAAGCGATGAAAACCGCTATTACCCGGCTGCAAATCAGACCACTTCTGTGACTTCACACCGTATTGACTGAGCAAGTGCTGAGCGAGTTGCTGAAGCGCCTGAGTGTCGCCCACGACGGTGCCATTCACACCTTCGTGGGCAACCAAAATCGTGCCGCGCAATGCCAACTCATCACCCAAGGATTGCAGACTGTCGCATTCGGCCTGGGGATCGTCCAAGAAGAGAAATTGATAAAACGCCAGCACACGACGCATCAGACAGCTTCTCCGTCGCGCGCACTGCCACCGGCACAGGGTGGCGACATGGGTGCCTGATTAAACCGTGTTTGCCATTCGTCAGCGGTATAAACGTGAATCGCAAGGGCATGCATGCCACCGGTGAATTCGCTTTCCAGCAGTTCATTGACCATCCGGTGCCTCTGGATCAGGCGTTTGCCCGCGAAATCGTCACTGACGGCGACGACTTTAAAGTGACTTTCCGCCCCATCCGGCACGCTATGGCCATGACTTTCGTCGGTCACTTCTAAGTGCTGTAAGCCGAAGCGTTGCACCAAACTCTCTTCTATTCGCTCGCGTCTGTTCAATGCGTTTTTCCTCGGTCTTATTCCATGGCGTTTTGCAGGCGCTTCATCGGAGGTGACGCTGCCGCCTAGTACAACGATATACAGTATAGGGCCGCGTCAGGGCTCAATCAAAATCAGGCTGATATTGTCGTGCCCGCCCATGTCCAGTGCTCGTCCCAGCAGCGTCTCTGCGGCCACCTCCAAGTCTTCGCGAGCCAGCACCTCAGCCATATAGGCGTCGTCGACCAGATCGCTCAGACCATCACTGCAGAGCAAAAATCGTTGGCCGGCGCGACCTGCTTCACTGGCAAATAGCTCGCCTTCACAAAATCCTGGATCCAACGGCTGACGTAACCCCAGACCCTGAGTAAGCACGTGTCCATAGTGCGCTTCCACGTCCACACCCGATTCCACCTCGCCGCTATCGAGCATCCGTTGGGCCAAACTGTGATCCTTGCTCAACTGAGTCAGCGTTCCCTGATGCCACTGATACAGACGCGAATCGCCTACCCAGGCTGCACACCACCGTTCCTTCATGCCTGACCAAATCACCACAGTACTGCCCATTTGAGATGTCATCTCCTTTGCGGCACTGACATCCACAATGGTTTGGTGGCTTTGGGCAATGGCAGCCGTCAATCTCTGCGCGTCAACGGTATCCGCCGAGTTCAAATGCTCAAGCACGCCATCAACCACGATACGACTGGCCTCGGCTCCCGCCATCAACCCCCCCATGCCATCTGCGACGACGGCTATGGCGCCCGTGCTATCAAAGCCCAGCGCGTCCTCGTTGCGCATACGTTGCAGCCCGGAATGCGTCCGTCCCACCATTTTCATGGTCTCATTCTCCAAACTCCAAACGCCGCAGATCAGTTCCGCCCCAGTCTAGCGTTGGCAACGAGACACGCAAAGACAATCCTGTCTTTGACAACTGCAGGCTGCTGACTGTTACACAAGTTTTCCTGAGGTAGACTATGCCTGCTAAACAGAAGACAAACAGGTGGTGTTCATGCTGGCTATTTTATCCCCCGCCAAGACATTGGATTTCGACAGC
>JAACDS010000010.1 GCA_009936895.1 Pseudomonadota bacterium | reverse complement strand
GGTGCCGAAGGCGAGACTCGAACTCGCACGGGCATAAGCCCACTACCCCCTCAAGGTAGCGTGTCTACCAATTTCACCACTTCGGCTTTGTTCGCACTATTCCTATGTTATCGAACGTAATGAGGTCGTTAGTTCAGATTAAAATTCTGGGATTTCATCGTTTTGCCCGCCCGCTGCAGGAGCCAGATCATCGCTCAAGGGCAAATCCAGCGCGTTTTCGCTTGAACGTTCGATCACCTGAGGAATGCCCAGATTACCGGCCTGCTCAGACCGCTCCTTCGCCGTATAAGCGAGTCCAAAGGCGATAACGAAAAAGCCAATGGCCAACCAAGTGGTTAGACGGGTCATTGCGGTCGCGCCGCCTGAACTACCAAACACGGTATTTGAGGAACCGCTACCAAAGGCTGCACCAACATCGGCACCCTTGCCCTGCTGAATCAAAATCAAGGTAATAAGCGCCAAGGCGTCGATCACTAACAATGACAATAAAACTGTTTCTAATGTAGACATCTACTTATCCAATCCATGTAATGGATCCGGTTCATTCCGAATCCTTCGGCCTTCACGGCCCTCCTGCCTGCGGTACCTAAACCGAGCTAGACATCTGCCGCGCGTATGATGGCAGCAAATTGCTCTGTGTCCAGCGATGCGCCACCAACCAAAACGCCCTCTATCTCATCATGAGAAAATAATTCTGCGGCATTTTCGCCGTTAACGCTGCCGCCGTACAAAATTCGTATCCCTTGCGCATACTCCGCAGTGACTTCCTGCAAAACGCGGCGTATCTCTCTGTGCATCGCTACGGCTTCCAATGCGCTGGCACTCTTGCCTGTGCCAATCGCCCATACTGGTTCGTAAGCGATCGCAATCTCCCCGCCAAATCGCAAGCAATCGGCTTGGGCCTCAATCTGCGCACGGACTTTCGCTTCCGCTTGGCCGCTTTCTCTCTCAGCCAGCGACTCTCCAACGCATATAACCGGCATCATACCCGCGGCCAAAACCCTAAGGCCCTTGGCTGCAACCGTCGCATCGGTCTCACCGTGCTCGCTGCGCCGCTCAGAGTGCCCAACCAATACCGCTGTCGCGCCTAACTCCGCCATCATGGCAGCCGATAGGTCACCCGTGTGGGCACCGCTCTCAAACTGACTTACATCCTGTAAGCCGACACCGAACGAGCCTGCGGCGACCTCGGTCAAATGAAACACATACACCGACGGGGGAGCCACAATCACATCAACATGCGATGCCGCTGAAAACCCAGCAACCATCTCGTCTACCAATGCGAGACTGCCGTTCATTTTCCAATTAGCAATGACCAGACGTTTTCTCATTCGCTTCCCGCCATGTGTGGCGCGCGATCCGGGCGCGCAATGGTATACGCTGACCCGTGGTTTTTCCAAGAATTCTTCACGAGGTTTCGTCGCCTACGGCCCAGAGTTCCATGTTGGCCTGCCGCAGACTCAACGACTTGGCGTGATATCTAACGGCTGTTTCACACTCGCACTGACCGTAAACAAAGCCAAGAGTCCAACAATGCACAAGACCGGTCCCGCGGTAAACGTGCCTGTGAGGTCGTAAGCGAGGCTAAACAGCAACGGACCGATCGCACTGGCGAAGACCGTAAGCGACGCGTTCAGACCACTGATTTCCCCCAAATGTTTCGCACCGAAATGGCGAATAAAGGCAAGATTGGCGAGCATGCCCCATAGGCCTCCGCCCACCCCGAACCCAACAACCAGGCTCCAGTACCCAAGCTCTTGTTGGAGAAAAATCAGACCCACAGCACCCAAGGTGAAGCTCGCCAACATCAGCAGCAAAAAGGGTTTTAGCCGGGTGTAATCTGCCAGGGCACTGGCACTGAGACTGGTGGCTACCGAGACCAAGGCCTGTGGAATAAAGTAGGCGAAGGCCTCTTCCCGGCTTCTACCCGCCTCGGCAAAAATGGCAACAATATGGAAAGTTACCGCGGTGCCAAACAGGGCGTGAATCGACAGGCCCATGGAGTACAACCAAAAAACCACATTCGTCCGCACCTCTTTCAAGGTGAAATTCCGCGGGGAGATTTTCTCTTCCTGCACGTCCGTCGAAGGTGCCTGATTATCCGCCACTAAGCCGCATGACTCCGGCGAGTCGCGTACCAGCAACAAACACAACACCGCGAATACAGGCCCGACGACGACGGCCAACCACCACAAGGCGGTGCGCCACTCCCAAACATCGATCATCACTGCCAGTACTAGGGGAGCAAGAGAAAAGCCGAGAGACACGACGACGCCCCGGGCCCCGGAGACCAAACCTCTTTTACGCTCAAACCAAACCAACAGCATATTGCGGCTAGCGCTCGTCATGACACCTTGGCCGCTGAAACGCACGCCAAAATAGCCGACAACCATCAGGCAAAATGCAACACCAACCGCGTTGATGCCCATCGACTGGGTTAGCGTTTGGCTCATGACATCAACTAAGGAGATAAAAACGACTGATGCTCCCAGCAACAAGCTGGCGGAGACCAGTACCAGCCGGGGGCCGTACTCGTCATAGAACCGGCCGGCGCGAGTTAAGAACAGGGCGCTGGAAATCGTGCCAAGCATATAGGCAAGGGAGAGCTCGGTTCGACTCAGCCCGGTGACTTCGATAAAGGCCTCGGCAAACACCGCCATGCCCATGGTTTGTCCAGGAACGCTGAACAAAAAGCCCAGAGTGGACAGCACGGCAATCACCCAGCCGTAAAAGAAGGGAGTTTTGCTTGCGGGAAAGGGCCAATCGCTGCGCAAAAGACGGGCAACTCCGGAAGATTCAGTCATACAGTACCTAGATTTTTGCCGCGACCCCTGAAATGCGATCGGTCAGACCGGGCCCTTGAGTATCAGCGCCTCTATGAGAGTTGGATTGCCTTAGCCTGGGCCGCCAAGTCTTCGGCAACTCGGGCCACCTCAGCATCGCCCTCACCTTCGACCATGATGCGAAGCAACGGTTCCGTCCCCGAAGGCCGCACCAAAATACGACCGCGGTCACCCAAGGCATCTTCGTGTGCAGCAATAGCCTTAACCAGATCAGAGTGTTCACTCACCGTCGCCGGTGAATCGACATCTACATTGATCAGCAGCTGCGGTGCCTTGGTCAGACCCGATGCCACTTCGCTCAATTTGAGCCCGGCATCTTGCATGGCGACCAGCACCTGCAGTCCGGCAATAATAGCGTCACCGGTAGTGCACAAGTCCAAGGTCAAAATATGCCCGGAGGGTTCACCGCCCAGTGTCCATTGACGCTGATGGAGCGCCTCCATGATATGTCGGTCTCCTACTTTTGCCCGCACAAAGGGCACCGATAACTCCTGCAGCGCTCGCTCTAACCCCAAGTTCGACATCACCGTTCCGACAACACCACCCTGCAACGTCTGCCTTGCTTGACGACTGCGTGTGATGACGTACAGCAAGTGATCACCGTCCAACAATTCGCCTTTCTCATCCACCATCACCAGGCGATCGCCATCACCGTCGAAGGCGATACCCAAATCAGCGGCTTCTTCGATAACGCGCTGCTGCAGCTGCTCTGGATGAGTGGAGCCGCAGTGCTCATTGATATTAAAGCCATCCGGTTCCACCGACATGGTGACGACCTCAGCACCGAGCTCGTTGAACACCCGAGGTCCGCTTTGGTATGTTGCGCCGTGCGCGCAATCGAGCACGACTGTAATGCCCCGCAAACTGAAATCCCTAGGCACGGAATTTTTGCATAACTCGACATACCGACCCGGTGCATCATTGATTCTGGAGGCACGGCCTAAACTGGCGGAATCCTCACACACCATAGGCTGACCAATCATCGCTTCGATTTCCCGCTCTAGCGCATCGCCCAACTTATTGCCCTTGGCGTCAAATAGCTTGATGCCGTTATCGTAGTAAGGGTTATGCGATGCACTGATAACGACACCCGCATCAGCATTGAGTGTCCGGGTAAGGTACGCGATAGCAGGCGTTGGTATGGGACCAAGTAAACTGACGTCAGCGCCGGCAGAAACAAAGCCGGACTGAAGCACAGACTCCAGCATATAGCCTGAGATCCGAGTGTCCTTACCGATAAGAATGTGCGGTCGGCGTCCTTCCTGGGTGAATACCTTACCAATTGCCCAGCTGAGTCGAAGGCAGAATTCTGGCGTGATTTGGTTCTTACCGACGAGACCGCGAATACCGTCCGTACCAAAATACTTTTGCCCCATATCGCTGCCTTTTCTCTGCCTTTGTTGCGCCCGTTTTTCCGAACCCGTCAGGTAGGCGAGGATGGAGCGCTAAGTGGTCGTTCTTGTGTACGGGAAAGGATGACAGTGAGCTCTTGATAAAGCCAGCAAACCTAGAAACGTTGTGGCGTGGAACCTTATCCTGCGCGGTATGCCGCAAGCATTCGAAGTACATCAGCACTCTGTTGCACATCGTGCACTCGAATCAGATCAGCGCCATTTTGCACCGCCAACATAAGCGCTGCTAGGCTACCGGACAGGCGAGCGTCCACAGGCTGGCCGGTAACCAATCCGATCATCGACTTACGCGACAGGCCGACCAACAAGGGACAGGTCCCTACCCGAGTGGCTGGGAGGTTTCGCAACAGGGCTAAATTGTGTTCCAGCGATTTGCCAAAACCGAAACCGGGATCAACCAGCAGCCTGTCGGCATCAATGCCCGCGTTCCGACACAGCTGGAAACGCTCGGTCAAGTAATCAGATACTTCGGAAATCACGTCCGTATAGGTCGGAGCTTTCTGCATGGTCTGGGGAGATCCCTGCATATGCATCAGCGCATAAGCCACATTTGAGTCTGCGACGGCTGTCACCACTTCCGCGTCACGGCCTGCCGTAATGTCATTGATCATGCCAGCCCCATGCCGAATGGCAGCGCGCACGGTTTCTGCGTGATAGGTGTCTACAGACAACACCGCACCCAAATCAGACAAGGCTTCGAGCACAGGCAAAACGCGCCGTTGCTCTTCTTGGCTGTTAACCGCTTGGGCCCCGGGGCGACTGCTTTCGCCGCCGATATCCAGAATTGAGGCGCCGGCCTCGACCATGGCGGAGGCTTGGACACGCACCGCATCTAAGCGAACGGTCTCTCCATCAAATAACATGCCGCCATCAGAAAACGAGTCGGGAGTGATGTTGAGAACGCCCATGAGCTGGGGTTCTGAGAACGACACGACCTGC
>JAACDS010000080.1 GCA_009936895.1 Pseudomonadota bacterium | reverse complement strand
GCTTTTTTAGCCAATCGCGCATGTCCACGATCCACTGATAGCGCTCGTGGGTTGCGGGCTGCCAACCGATCTGCGGGTTTGGCGTGCCTTCAACTTCGCCGGTCATGGATTTGAAAGCTTCGGGGTCTTTTGTCACCACGTCGATAACCAACTGCTGCATGGTGTCTTTGAGACCCTGCGGCAGGTTCTTGCGCGCCGTGAAAGGGCCAGACGTGAGTTCAGGACTTTCCCAGATAGGGCAAATTTCGCCTTCGGAGATCATACCCTTTTCGATCATGCGCTGCCAACGCCCATCAGTCTCGTTGTTTTGCCATGTTGCGGCAGCGTCAAACGTGCCTTGAGCAACGCCAGCAACACCGGCCTCATGCGAACCTGAGAACGGGATGGCCGAGAAGAAAGTCTTTGGGTCAACTTCCTTGGCGATGTTGAAATAGGGAACTGCATAGCCAGATGTCGAATCCGGATCGGCAAAGGCCAGAACCTTACCCTCCAGATCGGACAGCTTTTCATAACCGTCTTCGCAGCGCGTGACGACAACCGAGAAATAGCCCGAGGAGCCATCCTTACGGATACGCGTGACCAGCGGCTCAACCTTACCGTCAGTGGCGGTGAAAGCTGCGGCATATGACGACGAGCCGAGGAAGGCGAACTCGATCTGATCGGCACCAAGCGCTTGAATCACACCGTCATATGCACCCGCGGTGAAGATCTCGATTTCAACGCCAAGTTCGCGCTCGAGATACTCTTCGAACGGTGTGTAGCGTGCGATCCGATCTTTTTCGTTCTCGCCAGACAGGATACCGAACTTGATGACCTGATAGTCTTGCTTCCAGTCATCTGCGACGGCTGACGTGGCGAGTAAACCGGCCACAACGGATGTTATAAGGTATTTCATGGTTAAGTCCTCACTTTTGGGGTTGATAATTAAGCTCCACGTCAGGCAGACATTACGACCGATTGCGTCGACGTCACCGCTTCGTTGAATTCACTCAGGCCTTGGAGTCCATAGATGTCGCGCACCACGTCATCGGTCAGTTGCGCGGCGACCCCATCGAAGAAGATGCGGCCATTGCGCATAGCAATGATCCGATCACAGTATGCGCGCGCGGTATCTAGCGTATGCAGGTTCACTAAAACGGTCAGGCCGTCCTCTTTGTTGATCTGTCGCAAGCCATCCATAACTAGTGTCGCGTTGGCTGGATCGAGTGAGGCAATTGGCTCGTCAGCAAGCATGATCTTTGGCTGCTGGACAAGTGCTTTCGCGATGGCGACGCGCTGTTGTTGACCGCCCGAGAGCGTGCCTGCGCGTTGTAATGCCTGAGGCACCAGATCTAGTCGGTCCAGCGACTGAAGCGCCATTGCGCGCTCGGCGTCAGTAAACTGCATCGCCATGGAGGTCAGAAAACTGTGCTCCGCCAGTCTGCCAATCAATACATTGGTGAGTACGTCCAGCCTGTCTACAAGGTTAAACTGCTGACAAATCATTGCGCAATCGCGTCGCCAATTTCGTAGCTCTCGACCGCGCAGGCCAGTGATTTCTTTTCCCCCGAATGAGATCGATCCCTCCGTGGGGTCGATAAGGCGGTTAATTAGGCGAAGCATGGTGGACTTGCCTGCGCCTGAGCGTCCGATAACACCAACAAATTGACCTGGCTCTATGTCTAGCGTTACGTCATCTACTGCGCGGGTTTCCCCAAAAATTTTTGAGACGTTTTTGAGGGTCAGAGTGGATAGGGCGATATAAGACATAGCAATTCATCCGGATGTTTGATATGCTATGGTTATCTTCAGTTTGTCACATCCAAGTGAACCTTAGATGAAATTTTTGTTACACCGCAGCCCGCATATTTAATTGGTTTGCTGAATGAAGCCACGTACCCTTTGAGAAAATAGTCTCTCCCGCACTAAAGGTCTGTACAACGCGGTCAGATGCGTCGACCAGTACCAAATCAGCGCGTTTGCCCTCGGATATTTCACCACGATCAGTCAGGCCCAATGCCTTCGCAGGGTTTGCCGATGCAAGACGCACTGCGCCCACTAGACCATCTGGATCAGACGCAGACAGGGCATGAATAGCTGGCAAAATTGCAGCTGGGTGATAATCGGCAGCCAAGATGTGCAAAAGTCCCTCTGAATGTGCAACGCGTGCAGATAGATTGCCCGAGTAGCTTTGACCTCGCATTGCGTTTGGCGCGCCCATTGCGATCATCAAGCTACGTTCCTTTGCAACCGCTGCCGCCTCGAGCGTCACAGGGAATTCGCTAATAACTACACCAAGGTCGGCCATCAGATTGGATTTTTCTACAGTGTCACCGTCGTGGCTTGCCATCGCTACATTGTGCGATTTGCAAAGAGCCGAAAGCCGCTCTAGGTTCTCAATAATCTGCTCAGCAGAAACGGCATTCTCGATCCGACGTTCCACATGTAACCGCGCCTCTTCTTCGCTGAGCCCGCTTTTTATGCGGTTGGCAACAAGCGTCTCAACATTGCGATATTGGCCTTGGCCCGGAGTGTGATCCATCACGGACACAAGATCCACGGCGCCGGCTGTTAGCAACTCATCTAGCGCATCAATCGCCGCGGTATAGGTCATGTCGAAACGCGCATGGATCCGATGATCAACACGGAGCCCCTGGATGTTTTGCTTCAACGCGCGAATAATCTCTGACGTATGTTTGAACGAACGACGCTGCCCATCAATTGCCGTTCGAGAAAAAGATACGGCCGCATAGGCTGTCGTCACTCCGGCAGCGGCAAGCCGAGAGTCAAGGTGATCGACTGCGACATCCATCGGAAAATCGACTTTAGGGCGCGGCTCGAGTTCGATCTCGATCATGTCACCATGCATGTCTATAAAGCCCGGAAACACTGTGACGCCTGACGGCTGACCACTACTTTCCGTAATCTCTACAATCTTATCATCTACAATTCTGAGCGCGCCATTTTCGATAATTCGATCCACCAGAATGAGTTTTACGTTAGAGAGCCACATCACTTCGCTCCTCGCTGTGCGTATATTCAGGTGTCAGATCAACTATCCGGTCAATCAGGTGCAAAACATCATCCGGATGGTGGAACACACCGATCATCGCAGTGCCACCATCCTTGAGGGCCTTCAGACGGGTTACCAGCGCCTCACGGGCTTTGGCATCCAGCGAAGCCGTAGGTTCATCAAGCAAGAGCAACTTGCGTGGCAAGATCAGCTCACGGGCGAGGTTAACTTTCTGCTGTTCGCCGCCTGAAAACGTGGTCGGATAGGCCTTCCACAGGTCCGGTTTGACGCCGAAGACCTGCAATGCCTCCCGCGCTTCATCCAAAGCTTCATCTGTAGCGACACTTGCCTGGCGCAGAGGTTCGGCAACGATGGCTTCGGCGCTCACACGGGGGCGCGCGGTTAGAAACTGTGTCACAAAACCAAGTTCGGTCTTGCGAATATGCGCCACATCCACATCCGCCGCACAGGCAAGGTCGATCTCGCCATGACTGGACTGAAACCGGACCTTGCCTGCGCGCGGCAAATAACTGCGATAGAGTGTCCGCAGCAAAGTCGATTTTCCGGCGCCATTTGCCCCTTTCAAAAGAACAAACTCGCCCGCATCCAAAGAAAACGAAATGTTGTTAAAAGTTTCGAGCTCGTTGCCGAGGTGGTGAAGGGTGAAGCCTTTTGTCAGGCTTTCGATGTCAAGAATCCGTGTCATCAGAGCTTCGCATGAACCAATTGTTGCGTGTAAGGGTGCTGCGGGTCTTGGAAAATCTGGTCGGACAGACCGGTTTCCACGACCTCGCCCCTGCGCATCACCATGACTCGGTCAGCTAATGTGCGTATGACACCCAGGTCGTGACTGACGATCACCATGGTGATCTGTCGGTCCTGTTGCAGCCGCTTGAGCGTATCCAGTACGAGCGCCTGAACGCTGACATCCAGTCCGGTTGTTGGCTCATCCAGAAGCAGTAAGGCAGGCTCTAGAGCGATGGCCTTGGCCAGTTGTACCCGTTGCTGCATACCGCCCGAGAGCTGTGCCGGTGGCGCATCCATCCGTTCCAGCGGGAATTCCGAAGCATCAAGGGCGTCCTTGGCCTTGGCCCGCAGATTGGCAAAGCTGCGCTCGCCTGCCACAAGCAGCCGTTCGGCCACGTTGCCGGAAGAGGAATGTTTCATCAATAGACCCAGATGCGGGTTCTGATAGACAATGCCAATGCGCGTGGCGCAAAGCATGCGCCGGGCAAAACGGTCCATCTCAAACAGGTTCCCGCTGTAAGCTTCGGGCGTATTGTCCATATCAAGATGGTAGGTGCCTTCCTCAGGCAGCTCTTCCAGGTTCATTATCCGCAGCAGCGTTGATTTGCCAGAGCCACTTTCGCCAACAATCCCCAAGACCTCACCGGGGAACGCATGGGCAGAAACATTGCGAACTGCCCTCACGTCCCCATAGGATTTCGAGACGTTCTCGATTCGCAAAAGAGGTTTCGTGGTGATGATGCGGGGTGCGTCAAGCGTCAGGGTCATTGGGGCATCTCCCCGTCTTTGTACCATGTCTCGCCTTGGATGACGTCCTCGCCATCTTTGGCGCGGATCGCTTTCACTCCCCATTCACTGTCTGAAACTTCATAAACAGAAGAACCGTCATCCTGCGGGATTTCGTTCATAAAGAAGCCTTTTGCGCCAGAGCGGTAGCAAGTCAAACCGGCGTGATCTTCCACCTGATAAGGGACATCATCAAAGACTAGTGGTTCCACGCGGGTAAAAGGCGGCACAGCAAAGATGCGCTTTTCGCGGCCTGCGGACAGGATCGTCAGGTGCCTTGACATATGTAGCTTTGGCACGTCCCAACGGGGGATCGGTGAGGGGGTCATCACATGGCGGCCATGGACAAGGCTGGGGTAAGATGCGCCCTGCATCACGCGGCCAGACCGCACGATCTGTTCATAAAGTTGCAGCCACATCCGCCCGTAATCCGCATCCGCATGCATCTGGCGGGCAATGGACATATTTGGCTGAACACCCCGCAAAGGTTCCGGATTGGGCACCTGCAAAACAAGGATTTGATCCTCACACATGATCTCTTCGGGGATGCGGTGTCGCGATTGAATCAGATCCGCCTCCAACGTATCAAGCGTTGTGGGCGTCCCCGCAACACTTGCGATAAAGCGCCGGATTGAGGCCGCGTTGACACTATCGTCGGCCCCTTGGTCGATCACCTTGACCCGTGTTGTAGGCTTTACGAGAGTCAGTGAGACTTGCAGCCCACCGGTGCCCCAGCCGCGCGCCATCGGGACCTCGCGACTGGCATAAGGCATCTGGCATCCGGGCACGGCGACGGCCTTCAACATCTTGCGGCGCATCTCGCGTTTGGCAGAGCCGTCAATGAAGCCATAGGACATGGCTTCCCAAGGTTTGGTCAATTTGGACAGTGTCATTCGGCAGGCTCGCTTTGGTGCTTGGTCTTGGCCGCCACGCGCTCGGCCGCCTTTTTGGCTTTGGCGTCGCGCATGGCATCAAGGGAAGATTGGAAAGTAACGTAGTGGGGCAGCTTGAAGTGAATGCAAAAGCCAGAGCTTTCGACGCCTTCAGTGTGATAGAGGAAAAATTCCTCTTCCGTGGCAGAGCCTTTTTCAGCCCCCGGTGCGTTCAGATCCAGAGTCGCTCCGGCGATGCATTTGACCTCGTTCCAGCCAAAGGTCGCGGTAAATCCAAGGCTGAGTTTCTCGCCTTTTTTATCCACCACCTCTGCCTGAGAAATCTTCACGCGTCCCGCCGAAAAGCTGCGCCCATCGGGGTGATCAACGACGATCTCGGCCTCTGACAGACGCACCTCATTCACCGTTGGGTGAGCCTGACCGTAGCCGCGCATGGCGGCGTAGCCCAAGGCCAGCGCGCTGCCAGTTTCAGAACGTGCAAGGCTTTGCAGGGTGTGGGCGCGTTTGGACGGGAACAGCAGCGGCTCGCGCGTCAAATCCGGAATATCATTGCCGTCCGTCGCATCGGGTTGAGGCAGATCAACGAGGTCATTTTCCGCCTGCCACGCGCTTACTGAGGGCAGGTGAGCCTTAGCGGGTTTATCCGCCAAGACGACGGCTGGCGGCACGAATGTCTCTCCGCGCAGAACATTCGTTGCCAGAATACGGTGCGCATAATCCAAAGTCGGCCCAAGGGTTTGACCGCCGGGAACATCCTTAAACGCAGCAGAAATTCGGCGATGGGTGAATAGCCCGTCTTGCTCAACCGGCTTAGCGATGCTCAGCCTTGGTTGGGTGGTGCGCCACGCCCGCAGGAGTAAAACCGCTTCGTACAACTCACCGCCGGTTTGGGCCAAAGCCAGCGCCGCGAGGTCTTCGTCATACAGAGAGGCCTCGCCCATCACGCGGTCGATGAGATAAGGCAAGGCCGCTTTGACCTCTTCTATGCGGGTTGGCGTGATCTCGCCCATTTCTTCGCGGAACAGGCGTTCCGATTGATCAATGGCGGCTTCCCCGCCACGAGTAGCTACATAGGCCATCAAAGCACCTCGACGTTGGTTGAACGGGGCAGTCCCATAACCTTTGATCCGTCCAAAACGAACAAATCAAATCCCATGGGATAGCGGATCAAGGTTTTGCGGGTCTGCCAGAATTCGGCCGAAATGCCGTTTAGTTGAATATCTAGCGCTCCGTCTACACCAGGCCCCTTCAGCGTTAATCCACGCCCGCTGCCAATCTGTCCGCGCACTATAACTGTCGCCCCGTCATCGGGATAGAGATCACTGCCGAGGCGCACTCCTTTCAGACGCGCGGGGTTGGCCGACTGACCCAGAAAAACGTGATCGGCCATCGCTATATCCGCTACCGCTGCACCGGTTTGCATGATCGCGGGGATCAACAAAGGATCGTCGCAAGACGCTGCACACTCGCGGTCCAAAAGGGCGGAGATCAAGGCGGTTTCGCCGGCGGTGGGCAGTGTTCGGACCTGTCCCGGCCGGCTCAGCGACCAGAGGAGCGCATCAAATGCTTCATTTCCGAGGACCTCTTCCTCGGAACGCGAAGGCGTGGCTTGCATCAGAAGGTCTCCATATTGACGCGGGTCGCTTCGACCTTGCGCAAACGTGTCTCGTCTGCGGCGGCGAGCGCTTGCGATTGAATGTCAATGAAATCCGAACAGGCGTTGGTCTGTACACCTGCAGTGAGGGCCAAATCAACCAACGCCATGGCCATCGCGCGTTCTAGATCATGGCCACGCACCATGCCGTAACCGATCGTTCCTTGTCTTTCGATTTGCGCTTCGCTTACCAGCACCTCACCTAAGTGAAAGTTCGTGCCCTGGGCGGTATCGCGCATTGGCAACATCACAAGAGCGGTGCGACTCCGATGAACCTCTATATCGCCCAAATGTGGGATCAAACCTTCTGCAAAGGCTTTGAGCGCCGTTGGCTCTGCCCGTGCTAGCGTATCGAGGGGGGCGTCAGTCATCGATTGGGGACTCCATTTTAAATTTCACTCGCCCAGCGGCCCAGATCACCTGTGAGCATGACAGGGGTCGCCCAGCTAGATCAGTGTCAACGGCACGTTGAACGATGACGCAAAGATCAGGGTGCTGTTGCAACATTTTTGCTTCTTCCGGCGAGGCGGGCCGGGCAAACATTTCTGTTGAGGCTCGAACATAATCTAAGATCCCGTAGGAGGCATAGGCTTTAGTGGTTGAACCAGTCAGGTCACGCCGTTCAATAAAGTCGGGGAATCGCGCGGCGGGGTGATAGACTGTCCCATAGGAAATTGGCGTGGCATTGGCCAAGACACGGCGGGTACTGACCACTACCTGCGCACCGGCATCCACTTGCAATTTTTCACTAATTTTCGTAGAAGCGTTGATCAGCTCACCGGCAAGCAATTCACTCGTTACCTCATACCCCTGCGGGAGGAGGTTGTGGTGCAAGCGGGTTCGTTTGCCTATGGTGTAAACGAGAACGGGCTCGATTTGGACAAAGGTTCCTCTGCCCTGCTCGACGTTCACCTTCCCCTCTTTGACCAAAGCCTCCACCGCCCGTCGAACGGAGTGACGCCCGGTCTTGAACCGTGTCGCGAGTTCAGGCTCCGTTGAAAGCCGGTCCCCATCTGTAAGGCGCCCATTGGCGATATCCTTTGAAATTTCATTTTTGATGTTGACCCACATCGCCTGTGCCATTTAAAATCATCCGAATGAATTTTTATAATACCGCTTGTGTAACACTATGATGACGTACCTTCAACAGCATAGTCATATTTCCCCCCAAAATGCACAATGGATCTTAGCGAATTTTGCACAGCGAGATGAAGGCTCTTTCTTGGTGTTACTAGAACGCAAGAGTGACCTCTTACTTCCAGGTCGCTGATACATACCACAGTTGCATCTGACCGTCCTTTTACTCTCTTTTGCGAGCGCGCTATGGAATTGCACCGTTTCAAATCTTCTAAAGCGATCACATCCTTTTCAAGATATATATTTTATAATTGGCGGTACCTAGTTCATTCGGGTGTATTTTCATTTGGGTTTTTGCCTTTGTGTTGAACGGCAGTGCGGCCCTCACGCCTTTCAAACCAGTACCCCTCACACCGCTGATCAATCTTTTTCAGAACCCAGGATCGCTGATCGTGGCTGTTGATCCCTGCACAGTCCCAAACCTTGAGCGAAAGTCCCAACGAATTAAGTGCCGGCGTTGCAATTTTCGTATAAGCTTCGGCCACAAGAATGAGCCGCGATGTTGGATCGGGGATATTACCCTTAATCCGTCACAGCACCATGAGCTTGATGTCGGTGGTTCGATTCCGTCCCCGGGAGAGCATTGGGTACTGTGCTAATTTTGCGGAAGACGGTAGGCTGAGGTCAGGTACTTCAGTTACAGCCGGTCAAAGAGAAACTGTTTATGATTTAATGTTCCCTGTTATAGGCGGCAGCTTCACAACAGCTGCGTCAATTTTGTCTGGTTACGTTCTGCGTATTAACGCGGGCGAGTTTGCCTGACAGCATCAATTTTATAAAACCTTCGCGCGATTGACACACGCCAGTTACGTTTCGCCCTTACCTTTCATAGAGCATCATAAACATTAGGGAACTGGCATGCTAAAATTTCTTGTTTTCAGCGATCTGCATTTGGTGGACACAGGCGAGACCTCGCATGGGCTTGACACATTTAAACGCTTTGCCGCTGGCGTTGACTGGGTAAACATGCATCATGCAGATGCAGATTTTGTCGTTCTGGCGGGCGATCTGGCGGATCTGGGCTTCAAAGGCGCGAAGGAGCCCTATGCGCGGCTAAAGGGCCTTGTGGACAGCTTAAGCGTGCCGTGCCATATCACCATAGGCAATCACGACAACCGCGATACGTATGTGGTGCATTTCGGGGCTGAGACACGCGCCGAGACCGGCTGCATCGACAAGGTGGTGGATGCTAAAGGGCACCGCACCATCCTTCTTGACTCTGTGGTCAAAGATGCCGATCACACCCATGGCGGCGCTCTTTCACAGGTGCAGCTTGACTGGCTGCGCGAGCGCCTCGCTGAGCATCCCGGCCCGGTCAATGTGATCCTACATCATCACGCAAATCCGCTTCACACAACGGTAGATCGTATTCGGTTGGAGAACCCAACAGCGTTTGCCGAAGTTCTTATGACGCATGGCGATATTCGGCAAGTCATCGCAGGTCATGTGCACTATACTTCTACTGCGATCTGGCACGGTATTCCGTTCACCACACTCGCAGGCAGCCACTACAACGTTACGGTTCCGCTGACCAATTCAGAGCGCAAGACCGAGCGCCTGTGGGGGCCAGCGCAGATGGCAGTCGTGTTGTGCGAAGACGACCAAACCCTTGTTCATTTTGAAAACTATCTCGACGGGAACCCGATTTTGTCATGAGTTCGACACTGATAGAGCGCGGTGGACTGGCAAAAATTTTACAACAAACTGTTTCGTTTTAGTTACGAAATTTTCATGTAAAATTCACGAGACTGAAGGCTGCCTGTCACATTCATTTACTAGTCTCGTAGGGACGCCAGATCGCGCGTTGCATTTAAAGGAGACCATAAAATGAAACTCGGGTTTATTAGCGTTACGGCCATTACGGCTGCGCTTTGCGCCTCTTCTGCTTTCGCGCAGGAAGAAGTAAAATTTGAATACTGGTATGGCCTGTCTGGCCAGCTGGGCAAAGTCGTCCAACAAACCTGCGACCGCTTTAACGCATCGCAGGACGAGTACGAGATTTCTTGCATCGGTCAGAACGGTTACGCCAACGCTGTCCAAAACTCTATCGCCGCTTTCCGTGCCAAGCAACACCCAACTGTTGTGCAGGCTTATGACGCCGGCACCGCTGACCTGATGATGTCCGGTGAGTTCTACCCGGTGCACCAGATGATGACAGATTTCGGCATCGAGATCGACTGGGACGACTACTTCCCCGGCATCGCGAACTACTATGCATCGTCCAAAGGCGATCTGTTCTCCATGCCGTTCAACTCGTCCACGCCGATGCTTTACATCAACAAAGAGCATTACGCCGCTGCCGGGCTTCAGGCCTTCCCCGAGACATGGGAACAGTTCGAAGAGAACCTTAAAGCGCTCAAGACCGCCGGTCAGGAATGCGCCTATGGCTATGCGCCTTCGACCTGGATCGATCTGGAGCAGTTCTCCATGGCGCATGGTGTGCCGATTGCGTCCAACAACAACGGCTACGATGGGCTTGACAGCGAGTACCTGTACAACACCACTATCCACGTCAAGCACATGGAAAACATCAAGCGCTGGTATGACGAAAGTCTGCTGGAAATCCGCACTACTCAGGGTGGCCTGAACAGCCGTGACAGCTTTGCCCAGGGTGAATGCTCGCACTACTTCGGCTCGATCGCCAGCCACGCTGCCGTTGGCAAGCTGGTTGATGGCAAGTTCGAGTGGGACGTGGCCATGATCCCGGTCTACGAAGGCACCGAGCGCAAGAACACGGTTGTGGGTGGCGCATCGCTGTGGGTTCTGTCCGGCAAGACCGACGAAGAGTACAAAGGCGCTGCCGAGTACCTGAAGTTTCTCGCCACGCCCGAAAGCGAAGAGTTCTGGTCGACCAACACCGGCTACATCCCGGTGACCAAGACCGGCTTTGACGCACTCGTCGCCAAGGGCTTTTACGAGAGCGCGCCTTATAAAGGTCGTGAGATCGCTCTTCAGTCGCTGACCTACACCGAGCCGGGCCCGCTTACGCGCGGCATCCGTCTGGGCGGCTTCATCCAGGCGCGTTCGGAATGGGCGAACGAGGTACAGGCCGCTCTGCAGGGCGACAAGACCATGCAGGAAGCATTGGACACCGCCGTTGAGCGCTCCAACGCCATCCTGAATAAGTTTGCCCGCACCTACCGCGGCAAAGAACTGCCCTAAGCCTCTGGCGTGACACCACACCCCCTGCCGCGTACGCGCGGCGGGGGATCCTCTGACGCTTTGGAGGCGATATGAGACGTGCATATTTCAAGAACAATTGGATTGCGGCCCTCGTGGTTGCCCCTCAATTGCTGATCATCTTCGTGTTTTTCTACTGGCCATCCAGTCAGGCGCTGTACTGGGCGTTTACACTGGAACAGCCCTGGGGTGGCGGCAATGAATGGGTATGGTTCGAGAATTTTGCCTACCTTCTGTCTGATGACCGTTACTGGCAGTCAGTGCGCGTATCCACCGTCTACGCTTTGGCCACCACAGCGCTGGCTATGGGTATGGCGCTGATCCTGGCGCTTTTTGCCGACCGGCAATTGCGCGGCTACAAGTCCTTCCGGATCGGGCTGATTTGGCCTTATGCCGTCGCGGCCCCGGCCATAGGCCTCGCGTTTCGGTTCATCTTTAATCCCTCTGCCGGGGTTGCCAGCTACCTCAACTATGCCTTCCCAGATTTCTGGGACCCGATCATGAACGGTTCCCATGCGATGACCATGGTGATCATCGCAGGTGCATGGAAGCAGGTCAGCTACAGCTTCATTTTCTTCCTCGCGGGCTTGCAGTCGATCCCGCGCAGCCTAACGGAGGCCGCCGCCATGGATGGCGCGCGCCCCATGCGGCGCATGATGGACATTCAGTTGCCACTGCTGACGCCCACATTCTTCTTTCTGCTAGTGATCAACATTACCGACAGCTTCACCGACAGTTTTGGCATCGTCGATACGATGACCAGCGGCGGCCCGGCCCGCGCCACGAACCTGATGGTCTACAAGATCTACGAAGATGGGTTTCGGGGGCTGGATTACTCGGGCGCGGCAGCGCAGTCAATCATACTGATGATCCTCGTAATCTCGCTGACCTTCATCCAGTTCCGCTACGTCGAGCGGCGCGTGCATTACACCTGATTGGAGTTGAGGATATGATCGAACGTACACCGTGGCTGAATCTCGTAACGCATGCCATCCTCTTTACTGGGCTCTTTATTCTTGTGGTGCCGATCTACCTGGTGATCGTCGCCGCCAGCCAGACCCTGCCCGACGTGATGGCCATCCCGGCAAAGCTGCTGCCGGGTGACCAACTGCTGGTCAACATTCGCGCGGCCTGGGAGGAGGCCGCGTTCGGCACCAAGTTCACCAACACGATGATCCTGCCCACCGGGGTTGTGGTGGGCAAGATCGTCATTGCGGCGCTGACAGCCTTTGGCATCGTGTTCTTTAATCACCGCCTGCGGATGCCCATCTTTTGGATGGTTTTTATCACTCTGATGCTGCCGCTGGAGGTGCGCATCGTGCCGACCTATGCGGTGGCGGCCAATGCGTTGTCGCCGTTCCAGACCATTCTTGACGTGACAGGGTTTTCCTGGCTGATCAATGCGGTGTCCGGTATCGAAGTAGCGTTGGAATGGAACTTGCTGAACTCCTACACCGGGCTGATCATGCCGCTGGTGGCGACAGCCACAGGCACGTTCCTCTATCGCCAATTCTTCCTAACCATCCCCGACGAGCTGGTCGAAGCGGCCAAGATGGACGGGGCTGGTCCCTTGCGCTTTCTTTGGGATATCCTTATCCCGCTGTCGCGCACAAATATGGCGGCGCTGGCGACGATTATGTTCGTTGTTGGCTGGAATCAGTACCTTTGGCCGCTCTTGATCATCACCGATCCAAGTTATGGCGTTGCCGCGGTGGAACTTTCGCGGCTGGTTCCGAACATGAACACCACCGGGGGCGACATCCCCAACTGGCACTGGGCCATGGCAGGCACACTGATCGTGATGCTACCTCCCGTTGCCGTCGTCATCTTCATGCAGCGTTGGTTCGTACGCGGACTGATTAACACGGACAAATAAGCGCGCTCAATTAGCGAAGCGTTAGCGCAGAAAGGGTTTTTCAATGGCCGATATTTCAATCAGGGATGTTCGCAAATCCTACGGCAAGGACGAAGTCATTCATGGTGTGAACCTTGATATCCAGACAGGTGAGTTCGTCGTGATCCTTGGCCCTTCGGGCTGCGGTAAATCCACTTTGCTCAGGATGATCGCTGGCCTTGAGGACATCACGAGCGGCGAGATTACCATCGCCGAGAAGGTGGTGAATCATCTTGAACCGCGCGAACGGGGTTGCGCCATGGTGTTTCAGAACTACGCGCTTTACCCACATATGACCGTTGCCGATAACATTGGCTATGCGCTCAAAGTGGCGGGCATGCCCACGGCAGAACGTATCGAGAAGGTCAAACAGGTGGCAAGTTCTGTGGGGCTGACCGAGTTCCTCGACCGACGCCCAGGAGTCTTGTCTGGCGGTCAGCGCCAGCGTGTTGCCATGGCCCGCGCTATCATCCGAGAGCCGGAGGTCTTCCTGTTCGACGAGCCACTCTCGAACCTCGACGCCAAACTGCGGGTGCAGATGCGCCACGAGATCCGCCGCATCCACAACCGGGTCAAGGCAACTTCGGTTTTCGTGACCCATGACCAGCACGAAGGCATGACGCTGGCGGATCGCATGGTAATCATGAACAAGGGCACCATTGACCAGGTCGGCACTCCCGAAGAGGTCTACAACGCCCCCGCCACCACCTATGTGGCGGGCTTTATCGGCTCTCCTGCAATGAATTTCCTTCCGGGTCGGGTGTTGGCCTCGCACGCTGCGGTCGTGCTGGAAGAGGGCTCAAGCCTGCCCATCCCGTCGCAAGCGGCGCAGACGATGGACGGCAAGCTTGTTCAAATCGGCGCACGCCCCGAAGCGCTGAGCCTGTGCCGGCCCGGCTCTGGTACGTTGACTGCGACATTTGAGTTCTACGAAGAGCTTGGCTCTGAAGGGCTGCACCACCTCAAGATCGAGGACGTGCAGTTTTCTGTGTTGTCGGAAAACAAGATGCGCCTAGACGAAGGTACCCAGATCGGTGTCACGATCCCGCAAGAAGCGCTGCATATCTTTGACGCAGATACCGGGCGGCGGATAGAGATTTCGGATCCCATCCACGCGATTGAGACAGCATGATGCGCTTGGCCAGCTACAACATTCAATACGGCAAGGGCAAAGACGACCGCTTTGATCTTGACCGGATCGTGACGGAACTGGGCGAGGCCGACCTCATCGCGCTGCAAGAAGTGGAAACATATGCGGTGCGCTCCGGCGATGTGAATCAGGCGGTGGAAATAGCTGCACGTTCGCCGGGCATGTACTGGGTGTACGGCCCGGGGATAGACTTGAACGCCTCTACGCTGGAGGTTCCAGGCCGCCGTCGCCAGTTTGGCAATATGGTGCTGTCGCGCTGGCCGATTCTGTCTTCGATCAATCATACGCTTCCCAAGATCGCACTGCATGGCATTTTTCACTTGCAACGCACGTTGCTGGAATGTGTCATAGATGTGCCCGGTGGAGCGCTACGCTTCTGTTCGGTACACCTGGACCATGTGTCGATGGATACTCGGATGCCGCAGGTGGACTATATGAAAAACGTGCTTTTGCGTGGGCATGAACGTGGGGCGTCGGCCGGTGGGGTGCTGAACGACCCGACCTGGTTCCACAAATCGCTGCCGCCACAGCCAATGGCAGCCATTGTCATGGGCGACATGAACTTTACGCCGGGTGGGTCGGAATACACGGCACTTTTAGGCGATATGTCTGACTTGCATGGCCGCACGTTGCGGGCTCATGGACTGGCCGATGCCTGGACGCTGGCGGGCCATGAAGAAGGCGCAGGGAATACGATCCCGCGCGAAGGCCGCCCACCACGCCGCATCGACCATTGCTTTGTCACCACCGATCTGGCCGACCGGGTCGCGGGGATGACGATCGGCGAGGATGCCGTGGGCTCGGACCACCAGCCGATTTTTGTGCATCTGAAGCTGTAAGTGTGGGGAATGGTTTTTACGACTCTCATAATAAGCCGTTTGAACCTGAGTTCCCGGGTCAAGCCTGTGATGCGGTGGCGCTAAATGCGCGCCCATCCCCTTGAAGCGATCCGGGCAAGGGCCGCCGACTTCCGCGCAGTCTTTGCCATCCCGGCTTTTGCCACCTACCAATTAGGCAACGTGGTGATGACCACGGGCTTCTGGATGCAGCGGATCGGTGTCGGTTGGGTGACCTGGCAGCTGACGGAATCCGAGGCCTGGTTAGGTATCGTCGCGTCGGCGGAACTGTTCCCCTCAATCCTGACGGCGATGTGGGGTGGGGCGATGGCCGACAGGCACCCGACCCCGCGTATCATGTATTGGGGGCAGATTGTTTCCGCTTTGATATCCCTAGCTCTGGCAATGGCCTATTTCTCAGACTTGCTAACGCCTTGGGCCATCGTCGCACTGATGGTGGGTTTGGGCGCGGTGTCGGGCGTTTTGCTGCCCGCGAGGCTGGCCATGGCGCGCTATCTTGCACCGCCCGAATTGCTGCCCGCGGCGTTGGCGGTCAATTCCACTGGGTTCAATCTTTCTCGTTTTGTCGGCCCCGCTTTGGCAGCGGGGCTCCTGGCGCTGGGTTCTGCGGGTTTGGTCTTTGCGTTGGCAGCGGCTGGGTTTATGGCCCTCGCTTTTGCGCTGCACCGCATCCGCGACGTGCCTCCGCAACAGGCACCGCATCCTGCCACGACGGACGGGATGCTCACAATCCTTCGGGACTTGCGTGCCACGCCCCTGATCCTGGGCATTCTGTTGTTGCAATTTGCGCAAGGTATCCTGATCCGCCCTGCCAGCGAACTTTTCCCGGCGTATGCCGAGGTGGCCTTTGATGCGGGTGCGGTCGGATTGGGACTGCTTAATGCGGCTTTGGGTGTCGGCGCGATCCTGGGCGCACTGGCTTTCAGCAAGTCGCGGGATACAGCGCAAGCGCTGCGCCAGATCGTGACCACCGGAGCGGTTTTCGCGCTGAGCTTGCTTGTGTTCTCGGTGACTGGGTTGTTCTGGCTCGCGCTGGCCATCCTTGTTGTGCATGGCGCGGCTATGTCAGCCTCGAACATCGCGGCGTTGGCCTACGTTCAACTGGAAGCGCCGCAGGACAGATTGGGTCGCATTCTGGCGCTCTACACGCTCATCTTCAGGGTAGGACCGGCAGTAGGGGCATTTGTGTTTGGGATCACCGCCGAAGTCAGCAGCCTGGCGCTGACTGGTTTCTTCTTTGGCCTGGCAGGCTTCGGCGCCACCGTCGGGATCGGCACGAAACTTCTGAAAGAAAGGACAGTCTATGCAGGACGACCAGGCAGCTATTGAGTACCTGACAGGCGCTCTGACCGGAGGCGCGCGTCCCGCCGCCGTTGGTCTGAAATTCACCGAAGACGGCGCGCCCGTGTCCTGTCCAGGCTACACAACGATCTGCCATGTGGACCCGGCTTCAGACGCATTCAGGGCACTTGTTTCCGCGCAAGACATACTCAAGGCCGGTTCGTTGGCATCTGCCTTTACCTTTATGCCCGCCGACAGCCTGCACATGACGCTCTTCGAAGGTGTGATCGATTATGCCAGAACGGCAGATCGTTGGCCCGCACATCTGCCGCTCAAGGCGACCATCGCTCAAGCCACAGAGGACGCGGCAGCACGTTTGAAGGGACATTGCTGTCAGCAAAAATTCAAAGTGCGCCCCATACAGGTTTTTGGCGGTTTCACCGTTGGTATGGCCGGTGCCACCAAACAGGAAGAAGACCGTCTGCGCCTGACCCGCAACGCCTTACGGGATGAGCTCAACCTCCACCGGCCAGATCACGACGCGTACCAATTCCATGTAACCTTGGCCTATCTTCTGCGCTGGCTAAGCCGCGATGAGGCTCAAGAGATAATCGAACTGTCCCATACCGCAGCGAAAGCGCTTCTTGCGGATATGCCCGAGCTGACCTTGGGGCCTGCCGAGCTTTGCGTCTTTGAAACAATGCATCGTTTTGAGAGGATGATGTATCTGAACAACTGAACCCATGTGTCCTATCAGGCTCTTTCGGAATAATCTAGTGTATTCTGTTGGAATGGATTGCTGCGCCCCTTTGCGGGTCACGCCCAAACTGGCTGTTGCAACGGAAAAGCAAAGCGCCTCTCTAATCTCCAAACCGCGTGCGATAGCCGTGGTCAAGGTGCCTGAAAGCTGGGTTGTTCGCCGAACAGCCTGTTGACTTGGTGCGAGCAAGCGAGGTGCATAGCGGTCAACGCGGAGCGTCATTGTGCCAGGGCAAAGCCGCCAGATTGCCGGTTCCAAAGGCGCGCATAAAGAGCGTTTTGCGCCAAAAGTGTGTCATGTGTGCCATGCTCGGCGATGTGGCCATCCTGCATAACGATGATCCGATCCATTTGTGCGATCGTTGACAGCCTATGCGCAATCGCAATGACGGTTTTACCTTTCATAACGTCGCGCAGCGCCTCCTGAATATCGGCCTCGACCTCGCTATCCAAGGCGCTCGTCGCCTCATCCAGCAACAAAATCGGCGCCTCTTTTAGGATCGCGCGGGCCAGGGCGATCCGTTGGCGTTGTCCACCTGACAGCTTCACCCCGCGTTCTCCAAGGAAAGCGTCATAGCCCTCACGACCGCGAAAATCCCGCAGCCCTTCAATAAACCTATGAGCAGAGGCACGGCGCGCGGCGGCATAGACCTCTTCTTCGGAGGCCTCAGGGCGGCCATAGCGGATGTTTTCAAAGGCGGAACGGTTGAACATTGCAGTCTCCTGCCGGACGACGGAGATCTGCTGGCGCAATGCCTCTTGCGTCAGGTCGAGAATATCAGTGCCGTCGAGCAGAATTTGACCGCTTTCGAGGTCGTAGAGCCGCAGTAGAAGGGAGGTCACCGTTGATTTCCCAGCCCCTGAGGCCCCCACCAGAGCCACCTTTTGACCCGCCGGGATATCTAGAGTAAATTCACGCAGGGCCGAAACCTGGCCCCCATAACTGAAGTCGATCGCGTCAAAACGGACCGCGCCCTTTGCCGCCACGTCCGATTGCGCGGCCGGCCTGTCCTGTATCTCATGCGGGGGGGCGAGGGTGCGAATGCCATCCTCGATCTCGCCCATATTGGCAAAGATCTGAACAGCCGCCATGGACAGCCGGTTTGTAACCTGGGCGATCCGGGTCGACACCATCGCCGTCAACGCAATATCGCCAGTGCTCGCCAGGCTTTGCGACCAAAGATACAGGGCCGCAGACAACGACAAGAACGGCAATAGGCTTCCGATTGTCACCAGATATAGGCGTAACTGGGCGGATGTGATACCAAAGTCCACCGCACGGTCCCGGTAGGTTCTCATCGATCTCAGCGCCGCCTGATCCTCAAACGCGTCATTGGCAAAAAGCTTTACCGTTGTGATGTTTGTGTAGGTATCTACGATCTGCCCTGAAACATTCGTGCGGGCATGGGCGCGCGCGGCAGACCGTGTCTGAATGCGTGGCACAATGGCCCGCATAAAGACAGCCCAGGCTACAAACCAAATCACGAATATCAACAAGAGCCGCGCATCAATCAGCGCCAACAGGAACATGGACCCAATGAAAATCGCGATGATGTAGATGACGATATCCGTGATCTCCACCACAATATCGGTCAAGGCGCGCGCGGTCTGAATTGCTTTCTGGCTTAGCCGCCCGGCGAAGTCGTCTTCGAAAAAGCGCATCGACTGGCCAAGCGTGTGTCGGTTGATCCGCGACAGCACGAGCGGAAATACATTCGGCCCCAACAGGATGTTCGTCACCGCACTGTTGGAGGCAAACAGCGCAGGGCGAATGATCATAAAAAACAGAAAAGCAATAAGAAACAAGGGCCATAGTGCGACAGGATCGCCCGGCCCAGTTGCGATCGCCTTGTCGATGGCCCAGCCGGTAAAGGCAGCCGCCACCAGTTCTGAAAAGCCCAGCACTGCGTTGCTGACCACGCCCAGTGCTACCGCCCGTTCGCTCCCCGACAGGGACCATTTGAAGAACGGCCACAGCGTCTGCGGCGGCGGGCCTTTGGCCGGTTGAAAGGCTTCGATCAGCGACAGGAAACTTTGCAGCATAATAAAAGTCTCGCGCATGCTGCGACCGGTGGTGGCCGCTGTTTCATCATATACGCCCCTTGTCCAGCACTTGCAGCAGGCGTCACGCGACGCCCACAGGGGCAAGTTGCGCGCCAAAGGCTTGGGCGTCTGCCAAGGTCTCTGCCTCTGCATGGGCGATGAAATTTGTCTTGATTTCGATCACAGTCCGTGTCCCCGGACGAACCCGAAGTTTGGCCGCCAAAGTGGCAAAGTCGATGGAGCCAAAGCCTTGTGGCGCATGCATATCACCGACGCCGAAATAATGCTGCTCTGTCCGGCTGCCCGTCGGGAAGGTCGCAGGAACCCCAGTGCTGTCCGAGAAATGGATATGTCCGATCCACGGCGCAAGCGCGACGCAGGCGTCGATCATGTCAAAGCCCCAAAGCCCCGCGCCCTGCTGGGCATGGCTGATATCAAGGCAGGCCATCACGGCGGAGTGGTTCAGCCGCGCAAGCTGCGCCGCAAGGGCGGCTGGATCTAGCGAATAAGAGGTTTCCTCCATCGCGATCACGCGGGAATTGGGGGAGATGTTCTCATAGGCGATTTCGATCCCATGGGATGCTGCACGGTCCGCCACAGGACCCAGCCGATCCAGTTCGAATTGCAGAAGCCAGGCTTGGTCAGCGTGCCAGTCCCGGGGATGCACCCGGCCAGGGTGAAGCACCACAGCCTTGGCGCCAACCTCAGCCGCAAGATCCATGGACACAAGTGCCGCGCGTTGCATGATATCAGCGTGGGTGTGATCCATCAGATTGATGGCGATGGGCGCGTGCATCGAATAGTGCAGATCGTAGCGCTGCATGATCTCGGCCAGTGCTGCGACGCGGTTGGGCAGAAGCTTGCAGGACACAACCGCGTCCAGACCAACTGCGGTGATCTCTGCCCCTGTGCAGCCGATGGAAACCATATGGGCGAGGCGGCGGTCAAGGCGGGTCAGGTCGCCCTCGGTCATACCGGTATTAAAGCCGGTTGAGATAATCGGGCTCATATGTCTTCCTCCCAGGGGTTTACAAGTGGTGCGCCGTCAATATGGGCGGCAATGGCGTTGGCGGCGGCGAGAACGCCTTCAGCATAGGCATTATAGCGCCCGTTCAATTCAATCATGCCAAAGGTTCCGGCACGGAATTGCATCTGCGGCAGCAGCTCGGCCCAAGGGATAGACCCCCAAAACATCGGCAAATGCAGGTCGCCTTGGCCCATGGCAACTTGGTCGCCTGGATCACCAAGACCCGTATCACCGGGCGGACGGCCAAAGTTATCATGCAAATGCAGATGCCACACATGGGGGCTGAGCGCTGCAATCGCAGGGATGAAATCGAACCCAAGCGTCGTTGCCGAAAGCCAGGCATGGCCAAAGTCCAGACAGGCCCCGACGCGGGGATGATCGGTTTCGGCCAGTTGGGCCGCTAAGGCCTGAGGGTCCGCACCATAGGCCGTACGATGCGGGTTCGCCCCGTGGGCAATCAGGTTCTCAACGGACAGGTTCACATCTGCCTTTTCCGCCAGATCCCCCAGGCGTTTCAAAAGATCACGCTCCTCCGCCAACAAGGCGTCGCGGTCATAGATCCATTCGGTCAGTGAAACATTCCCCGAATGCATCACCATGGATTTGCATCCGGTGATGCGGCAAAACTCGATCGAGGCTTCGGCGGCACCCACATGCATGTCGCGGCGGTCGCGATCCATCAAATTGATCCCGTGGGGGGCATGCAGGACCGGCGCCATGCCGTGCCGGTCAATCATCGCAGCCACACGTTTCGTCGCTGGCATATTCAGCTTTCCGCCCAGCACAACATCTAACCGGCGCGCGCTGATTTCCACGTGGCTGCACTTGATCTCTGCCCAGTGGGCCATCAGGCGGTCAGCGCCGTCCAGATCTCCCGGCGCGACTGAGGTCAGGTTCAGGCCCGTTCCTGCAATGAGCTTCATGTTAGTCCTCCAATGATGGGTCAAGTTTGCTGCGCATCCAATCGCCGAGGATCGACATGCTCAGGGTTATCAGAAAGATTGTGAGCCCTGGCACAACCGCCAGCCACCACGCGTTTATCAGGTAATCTCGCCCTCCGCCCAACATCTGACCGAGCGAGGTCATCGGTGGTCGAATTCCAAGCCCCAAGAAGGACAGGGATGTTTCAAACAGGATTGTAGATGGAAAATTCACTGTCAGTTGAACAAGAAGTGGCCCCGCGATATTTGGCAGGATGTGGCGCAGGTAGACCCAGCGTGCCCGAGCGCCCAAACCGCGCACCGCCGCTGCATAGCCCTGTTCGCGCGCCGACAGGACCAGCCCGCGCGTGATCCGCGCATAGGTCTCCCAGCCGTAAAGCGCCATGATCGCGACGAAGATCACCATGGAATTGCCAAGAAAGGCAAGCACCGCAAGCGCGACGATGAACCAAGGCATCGCGGCCTGAAAGTCCACCAGGCCCATGATGATTTCATCCCAAAGCCGCCCTTTGTGTGCGGCCAAAAACCCAAGGGCAATGCCCAACACTGCGCCCAAACAGGTGCCCAACAGCGCCAGCAACATCGAGGTCTGGGTGCCCACCAAAAGCCGCGACATCAAATCGCGGCCCAGCGTGTCGGTTCCGGCAGGATGAGCCCATGTGCTGCCGGACAACGGCACAGGCGGCGCCAGGCGAGCGAGCAGGTTGATGTAGTCAAAGGCGTAAGGTTGCAGCACTTTGGCAAAGATCATCACAAAGACCATTACCGCCATGAATGCTGCCGCAAGGATCACGCCAAATGGCGTCCCGGCCAGCAGTCGCACCGGCGCCCAGCGGCGCCCTTCGATCATGTCTTGCGAACTCATTTCTGGGTTGCTCCTGCGCCCACGCGCACCCGTGGATCAATCCAGCCGTAGATCAGATCAGTGATCGCGTTGGCTGTGACCATCGTCAGCGCAAGAAGGATCATGATGCACTGTACCACAGCCAGATCACGGCTGCCCACCGCTGTAGTTAACAATCGCCCAATCCCTGGCCAGGCAAAGACTGTTTCAGTTATGACTGCGCCGCCGATCAGCTCTCCGATCTTGAAACCCAGGATTGTGACAATGGGGACAGAGGCATTCGGCACTGCATGCAAAGTGACCCTCCGCCCAGGCCCAGCCCCTTTGGATCGCGCGGTGCGCATATAGGGTTTCGACAGGACGTCGATCATGGACGATCGCGTATAGCGGGCGAATTGGGCGGCAAAGCTAATGCCCAAGGTTGCGGCAGGCATGATCAAATGCGCCCAGGTGCCAGACCCCGAAGACGGTAGAACGCGCAACTGCAGCGAAAATACCAAGATCAAGAGGATTCCGAGAAAGAAGTTTGGCATCGAAAACCCAAAGACGGCCACTGCCATCACGCCACGATCCAACCAACTATCGCGATAAAGCGCGGCAAGGATGCCCAAGGGGATGCCGATGGCAAGGGAAATAATAAGCGCCGTTCCCGTCAGCAGTAGGGTTTTCGGAACACGCTCCATCACCAGGTCATAAGCGTCGAGGTTGTTACGGAAGGAAATCCCGAAATCACCCTGCACGAGCGCCATTAGATAACTCCAATACTGGGTCAGCAGCGGCTGATCGAGCCCCCACAGACGGCGATAGAAATCCCGTGTCGCCTGATCAATATCGTCAGGCAATAGCATGTCGGTCGGGTCGCCAGAGATCCGCAACACGAAGAACACAAAGGTCACCACAAGCCACATTGTGATGCCCGCTCGGGCAATTTTTATTGCAGTCCACCGCATCAAACGGCTCCTTTTTCGGCTAGATGACACGCCACCCGACGATCACCGATGGTGCGAATATCGGGGGGGACGTTGCGACACTGGTATTGCGCCAAGGGGCAGCGTGGATGATAACGGCAGCCCGAGGGCGGCGCTGCGGGATTGGGGGGCTCGCCAATCGGCGGCGCAGAGGTGCGTTTCTGTGTCGGATCAGGTGCGGGAACTGCCGCCATCAACGCCTTGGTGTAAGGGTGTAGTGGCCGGGCAAAAAGCGCATCACGCGTTGCCTCTTCCACAATCTGCCCGAGATACATCACCGCGATCCGGTCCGAGATATGCCGCACCACAGACAAGTCATGGCTCACGAATAGATAGGTCAGGCCCCTCTCGCGCTGCAAATCCATCAGCAGGTTCACGATCTGTGCCTGGATCGACACATCGAGCGCCGAAACAGGCTCATCAAGGACCAGCAAGTCTGGCTTCAATGCGAGCGCGCGTGCGATGACAACGCGCTGCAGCTGCCCCCCCGACATTTCATGCGGATACCGATCCGCCAGTGCGCCGCTCAGGCCTACGGCCTCAAGCGCGGCCTTAGCCCCGTCACGCGGCAAATCATGAATTGTCAGAGGCTCTTCCACCTGGGCTAGGACGGTTAAGCGCGGGTCAAGCGCACCTGCCGCGTCTTGATAGACCAGTTGCGCCCGCCGGCGCAGCGCGCGCCACTCCGGCTCGGATAAATCGAAAATCGCAGTGCCGTCCAACTCTACCATGCCTTGGTCAGGGTCCAATAACCCCAGCAGCATTTTGGCAAGGGTCGACTTGCCACAGCCGCTTTCGCCCACGATGCCCAACGTCTTGCCCTTTTCCAGTGACAAAGACACACCATTGACCGCAAAGAAACTAGCCTGCCGCCGAAACAGACCTTTGCGACCATGGGCAAAGCTACGGGCAAGATTCGAGGCGACCAGAAAGCTCATGCCATCACCTGAATGTGATGGCAGGCGACGCCGCCAAGAAGCACTGGGTCTTCTTGACTGCAAATGTGGTTGGCACGGGAACAGCGCGGTGCAAAGGCACAGCCAGGCGGCAGTGCATCAATCGGGGGCACTACGCCCTCGATTGTCGGCAACCGCTCGGCTGGTTTGGCGGCACTGGGGAGCGATGTCAGAAGCGCCTGAGTGTAGGGGTGACGCGGGGCTGCAAAAAGGGCCGCTGTTTCAGCGCGCTCGACAACGCGGCCTGCGTACATTACCACGATTTGTTCCGCGTATTGTGCCACAAGGCCAAGGTCATGGGTGACAAAAATCACCCCCATGCCGAGGCTGTCCCGAAGGTCCCCGATAAGATCGAGTATCTGAGCCTGCACCGTCACGTCAAGGGCCGTTGTTGCCTCGTCCGCTATCAGTAGTTTCGGGCTTCCGGCAATGGCAAGGGCTATCATTGCGCGTTGGTTCATGCCGCCAGAGAATTGGTGTGGGTATTCTCGGGCACGCCGCTCAGGCTCTGGCAATCCGACCCGCCCCAAAAGGCGCACGGCTTCCTTGGCCGCCTCTGCGCGGGTCGCTCCAACACGCAGCCGCACCGCTTCGGCGATTTGCCAGCCGATTGAACGGACAGGGTTTAAGCCACCGGTTGCATCCTGGAAAACGCTGGCCATAGAGGCTCTTCGCAGCGCCATCGCCGATTTCGCATCAAGCGCGGCAAGGTCCTGCCCCTGCAAGATGATTTGACCCGCAGACACGCGCCCCCGTGCGGGCAGAAGGCCCGAAATAGCCAGACAGGTCATCGATTTGCCGCATCCACTTTCGCCCACAATCGCCACAGTCGTGCCGGCATCAACCGTCAACGACACACCGCGCACCGGCCGGACTGGAGTTTTGGCGCGACGGTCGATCGTCACAGCAAGATCTTTGACGTGCAAGAGCATGTAATTCGTCCAAGTTAAATCGCCCCGGTCAGCCAATAGCCAACCGGAGCGGTGATCATTTTGCCAAGCTTATTCTGCGAACTGCAGATTATAAGGGCGCAGGTCCATGTAGTAGAGGCCATAGGGCTTCCACGTGATGTCCTTGCGCATGGCGTATGTTTCCAGCGGGTTGTAGAGCATCGTACCGGGTGCTTCGTCCTTCCAGATGTCCAGGGCTTCGCGATAAGCTTGCTGACGCTGGTCCCAATCAGTTGAGGTCAGGATCACGTCTTGCGCGTCGTTAAACGCAGCAGGGGCATCCCACTTACGATCTTCCAGACGGCTGTTGTTCTGGATGCCCGATAGCTTGCCCCACTGCGGCACAAAGGAGCCTAGAGGATCGGGCATGCGGTGGGTGTTGGACCATGGACGGATGTGACCACCGTCGGTGGCGCGCACCTGGCTCCAGTTTTCCACTGGCTCGAGCTTTACGTTCAGGCCAGCTTGGCTCCACATCTGCTGCATCGCCTGTGCTGCTTCGGTGCTGAGCAGGTAGTAGTTCAGCGGGAAGCGATAAACGATTTCCTCGCCGTTGTAACCCGCTTCGGCCAACAGAGCCTTGGCTTTTTCAACGTTGTACTCAAAGGTAGGATAGTCTTCCATATACATGACATATGACGGAAGCTGGTGACCGTTTGGCGTGTAGTTCTTGTCCGCCCACAGCGCTTGACGCAGCAAGTCGCGGTCAATTGACAAAGACAAAGCCTGGCGCACACGCTTGTCTTCGAGCGGGCCAACGGTCCAGAAGATCAACATATGTGTGTTGTCCAGAACGATCTGTTCAACCTTCAGGTCGTCATAGCTTTCAACCGTCGGGATCTGGTCGGGTGAGATGTTGACCGAGATGTCGTATTCGCCTGACACTAGGCCCGCGATACGAGCAGACATCTCTGGCACTTCGGTAAAGGTCACGGACTTGGCCGTTGGCTTGCCGCCGAAATAGTCGTCATGCGCCGCCAGACGGATGTATTCGCCCTCAACCCACTCGTCCATTTTGTAGGGGCCGGTCGCAACTGGGTTCCTTGCAAAGGCGTCTTTGCCGACGGTCAAATAGTTTTTGGCATTGACAATCCAGAACGCGTAGCCCGCTAGACGCTGCTCCAGCAGCACGTCAGGTTCCTTCGAGACCACCTGCACGGTGTATTTGTCAAGCGGGATGACATGGCTGATTGTGTCCATGTAGCGCTTGGCAGAGCCGATAAGCGGATTTTGGCCCTGGCCACGTGTCGAGGTCATGGAAAAGACAACGTCATCTGCAGTCAACTCCGAACCATCGTGGAACAAAACGCCTTCGCGCAGCTTCAGTTCCAGTGTGCGATCGTCGATACGGGTCCAGCTTTCGGCCAGCCCAGGCACAAGTTCGGATGCCTGGCCAGAGCCATCCGCAAGAAAATCGCGGCGGATCAGGCTGTCGTACATCGAATAGGTGATGCGCACGGCGACGTTGCCCATCTCTTCGATGCCCTCAAGGCTTCCGGGTAGGTTGTTGACGGCCACGACAAGGTCGGGACGCTGGTCTTGAGCGGTCGCAGCAGGTGCGACGACGGCAAGCGCTATCACCGCAGCAAGCGCGGACTTGAGTTTATGAAACATGGTAAAGCTCCTCTGTTAAGGTCACCCCACAATGCCGTGCGTTCATTACAATAGAATTACGTCCAGATGAATTTTTTGAATCAGTTGTGTAAAGATTATGTTGAGATTGGTTCGAATGAATTTTGGGTTCTGTCAGAATAACCCACCTTTGCCTTCCTGATTGCGAGCTCGGTCAGAGGTTGTTGTGCGAGTTTAGGCATGGCTGGCCTTGGGTTACATATGGGTTACAAAAAACATACGCTTTGATACAACACCGTGCAATGCTATGATAACTTATATTACTGTAAATAAACGAAAATAAGAATAAATTAAGAACCCATGCACTCCTATGAAAATAGGGGACATGTAATTTGTAATCAGTAGGTCCGCGGTTCGAGTCCGTGTGGGGGCACCATTAAACTCTCTTAAATTATTGATTTTAATCAATTAAATTATCTTTAATGGCTTCATTGGTACCATTTATGGTACCATAAGTTTAGCGACTTCACAAATTTCTACATCGCGTTATTCTGAGGTGAATCAGCGGAGTGTTTGAAATGAGTAAACAAACGGGTGGCTGCCATTGTGGTGCCATAAAATTCAAAAGTGACTTAGACCCTATGAT
>JAACDS010000419.1 GCA_009936895.1 Pseudomonadota bacterium | reverse complement strand
ATTCACTCAATCGACGGAAAGTCCGTGCCCGATTGGTGGTATTTCCAAAACGCCATCGCCACAGGCATCGGCAAAGAAGACGGCGAGACAGGTCGACGCCAAGTCGAAGTCGGTATCCTCCGAGACGGCGAGACCATGGCATTTACCGTCTACCCCGAACTCGTCTCCAGCGAGCGCATGCGCTACATCGGGATCGAACCAGAGACTGACGAGACTTCCGCGCCCATCGTCATTTACCTAGAACCTGATATGCCTGCCATCGAGTCCGGACTAGAACCAATGGATCGTCTAATCAAACTCGACGGCGAAGTCATCATCTCTGGAGCCTTTCTCAACACCTATCTAAGTAAGCATGGCGACCGCAGCATCGACGTCACCGTAGAACGCAACGGCAAAGAAGTGACACTCCCCATTCACCCACGGACCAAAAAAGGCGAAACTAGCCCACGCTTCGGCTTTGCTTACGATTTTCAATATAAGACTGAGCGCGTCCACTACAATCCTGTCGAACAGCTCTACCGCTTCGCCGAGACCATGAAGATGACGCTCTTCGCGCTCATTCACAAAAACTCCGACGTTAAAGTGAAGAACATGAGCGGTCCCGTCGGCATCGTCCACGGTCTCACCCGCATGGCGCAGATTAGCTTCACCGATCTACTCTGGATGCTGGCGCTGATCAACGTCAATCTTGCGATCTTCAATCTACTCCCGATTCCTGTCCTAGACGGTGGCCACATGCTCTTCGCCACAATCTCCAAAATGATAGGCCGCCCATTACCGCAAAAATTCATGGAGAACCTGCAAGGTGCGTTTATGATTTTACTCCTTGGATTTGTCATCTACGTCAGCTTTTTCGATGTCGGTCGTGTCGGTCGTGATATCGGATTGATCGACGATGAAGCTCCCGCTGAAGAAGCTCCCTAAGCCCTCCGTGGACTTAAGTTGTTTGTAGGACGATCAACCAGAGATCTTAAATAACCTGCACTCACGCTCAGGGGTCCTACAAATGGATACCCCATAAGATAGTTAAAAGATCTGGTCCCGTTCTTCCTTATACCGCACTTGGGTAAGGCTACCCTTGAATTTCTCGGAGAGCACTTTCAAAATATTCGAGCTCAACTTGGCCTGAGCATCTTCGACTGAAATCAGTGGCTTAGAAATGGCCAGGTCTGCCGCGGAGCTTCCGCCCAGCAGCATCGGATCGAGTATTTTGTCGACCGTATCAAATCCCTCATCGGTTAGCCCACAGTCCAAGGCTGCTGTTGAAAGGTCAGATCCATTCTCTGCTGTAGAAACTAGTGGAGTGCCCTCTGATTGCACCTGCCCAAGCCCTTGAGCCTTTGATGGAGCGTCTGTAATTTCGACTTGGTCATGGTCAAGCTTGACCGTATTGCTCTCACCCGTCGGGGTGACTAGGACTTTTTTTTTTCGAATTGAGCCGCTTCGTCTGAGTTGCCACAGCCCGCACTAACTTGCTTAATCAAACTGTCAATCGCGCGGGAGCGTGACTCTTCAGACGCTTTGAGTAATACAACTTCGAAATTCACTGTCTCGGACAATCCGCGCTGCACGGAAGCTTCGCCACGATGCAACGCGTCAAGCATACGCATGATCGACTCAGTACTCATATCGCCACCAAGCATCTTCGTGTTGCCAGCATTTTGGATTGCATCGAGTAATACCTCGCGTGCATAGGCCTGTAGGTCGACTAAAATACGGTAAAGATCCCGCCCTTCTTTAGCGAACTCATCGACCGCAGCGATGATCGCAGCGTAGTCGAGAGCGGCCAAGGCTTGCGCCAACTTACCGATACGCTCATCAGAAACGAGACCGTAGACATCGAGCACGTCGCTCTCCTTAATATCGCTACCACAGAAGGAGATCATTTGGTCGAGAATCGACTGCGCATCGCGCATGCCGCCATTAGCGAGACGAGCGATAGAGACCAGTGCAGGCGCTTCAACTTTGATGTCCTCGGCCTGGCAAATTTGCATGAGCTTCTCGACGATCACGGCGTCCGAAATTGGACGGAACTCAAAGCGTTGACAACGAGACACTATGGTAGGCAGTACCTTGTGTGCCTCGGTCGTTGCGAAAAAGAATTTTACATGCTCGGGTGGCTCTTCGAGCGTCTTAAGGAGAGCATTAAACGCCGCCGTTGAGAGCATATGCACTTCGTCGATTATATAAATTTTGAAGGTACATTGTGCGGGGGCGAACTGACACTCCTCGCGCAGGCTGCGAACTTGCTCGACACTGTTATTGGATGCACCGTCAATCTCGATCACGTCCATACAAGAGCCATTCATAATGGCCTGACTGGTCTCAGATTCATTGTCGGGCGTCGCGCTAGGACCGCCTTCAGCATTGAGAGCCTTAGCGAAAAGACGCGCAGTACTGGTCTTCCCCGTACCGCGTGGTCCCACAAAGAGGTAGGCGTGAGCGATCCGCTTGGTATCGATGGCGTTACTCAAGGTGCGCACGATGTGGTCCTGCCCCACTAGTTCATTGAACTGCTTGGGACGCCAGCGGCGAGCGATTACTTGATATGCTTTATCCATCGGTCAGTCCCTAAAGAAGCTCGTAAGATCTGCATCTGGCAAGGGACTTTTTCATAAATTAACGACTTCCTTTTGGAGTATGCTGAAAGTCCTAAATACGCCTTACAATTGATGCTCTTAAAAAATAATTGCAACTTGAGAGCAATTTACGCGATGACCTATTGTAGGTTTTTAATAAGAGTTTTTTAACTCAGCTAAAATTTACCTGAATAATCGATAATACCATATAATATGAGCGCCCGACTACTAATATCTTCATTTCTCGCTCTTAGCGTTTCCTTGACGCAGGGCGCCCAGTCCTATCCTCCAAAAATAAACAGCGATTCCGTTCGCACTTACAAGAGCGTAGACGGCCATGATTTAAAAATCTGGGTTTTTAATCCAACGATTAATTCCAAAAAAAATGCTGCAGCCCCAGCAATGCTCTTCTGTTTTGGTGGTGGTTGGCATGGCGGTTCCCCAACACAATTTGTAAAATATTGCGAGCTTTTAAATGAACGTGGGATGGTAGGTATTGTCGCAGACTATCGGGTCAAATCTCGTCAAGGAGTCCAAGCTAAGACTTGCGTCGAAGATGCCCTGGATGCCCTTCGATATGTCACGACAAATGCAGATAGCCTAGGGATCAATCCCAAGAGGATTGGCGTCGGTGGCGGCAGTGCAGGCGGACACCTTGCCGCGTGTCTAGGAACTATTCATGTGGACGACCCCACTGCTCCAAAATTAATGGCTCTATTTAACCCAGCAACTGTCCTGGCACCAATACCTTCTAATCTTTTAGATACGTCATTACTGGCATTACAAAAACTGGAACAAATCAATGCTGCTATTCAAGGAAAAGAGACACAATTACGTGATCGGATAGGTCTCGAACCAGTTGAGCTTTCGCCCTTTCACCATGTAGCAAATAACAGTCCCCCAACTATAATCTTCCACGGCACCAACGATAAAATCGTGCCCTACGATTCCGCGATACTATTTGCGTCGCACCTCAGAAAAAAAGGTGTTT
>JAACDS010000079.1 GCA_009936895.1 Pseudomonadota bacterium | reverse complement strand
GAGGGAATTTGGTAGAAGCCTGACTGCTTGGCGCGAATACCCGCCCACTGCAGAGACAGTCGAATCTGCTGCTTGGCCGTGAGAAAAATATCCATACCCAAGCGCGGCTGAAAATCCGACGCATCGTAGGTCGCCATAAGCGGGCCTTGGTCATGCAGCAACCAGCCTTTGCGCTCGAAATAATTGAGGTCAATGTCGAAAGAAAAGCGATCCGAGGGTTGATAGGTCAAACCAACTGAACCGCGAGTCGTCCAATCACTCAGTTCTTCCTGACGGACGCCAATCAAGGCGCTAAATGCCAGGGGTTTTGATGTGTTCGTGCCATAGCCGATCTCGGCGACGATACGATCGTGTGTCTTAAAGGATCCGTTACCAAAGCTGTTGCGATCATCCCAGCGCGCTGGGAAGTAATCGATTTCGGTACGGATTTCGCTCAGATTCTTGAACATCCAGCCGTTACGGAAGAAGTAGCCGGCGCGCTCCAGACGGCCATCTAGATTCCAGGAATGCACCAGCATCACCGAGCGCCTTTTGCTTCGCAGGTTTTTCAGACCCCGACCGGTGGACCAATTGTAGATGTACTTTGTGCCCATCACATTGTTTCGTCGGATGTAGCCCAGATCGCTGACATCCAGCTTTTTATCCAAGTATTCCATCTGCAGTGTGTGCGCCACCCCCTGACTTGGCGTATAGGTCAGGTCGGTGAAACCGCCGTAGCCGATCAAATCATCCACATCGCTCGTCAACACCTGGCCATCAAATTTCCAGGCACCGGTTTTACTCAACCAGTGAGCGTCAATGCCCTGAACGATGGCGTCTTGATCAGCGTATCGCGTCATGGTGCCTAGATAACCAATCGAGCGACGTCCCTCTCCCGCCTCTTCATAGAGCAGGCGCGCCACACCAAAATCTCGCCCTTCCGCCGTGACGAAGGTTTCCTGGCCGGCGTTAGCTCCCTGGGAAACCGTAGCGCGCAGGACCGCATCGTCTTCCACTGCGCCAAGGACGCCATAGCGAAAGCCGCCGCTTTGGCCAGTCACCTTTAGTGCACCGATCAAATCCGTAGGTCTGCCCAACTCGACACCCGCCACATCAAGACCGTCCGGCACATCGACCCGAGCAGCGCCACCGATGCGACGGGTGTTCAGCAGCGTGGTTGGCTCGCCGGTGAACGTCGATGTGGTTTGTCGAGAGCCCCCGGCGGAAGGATCGCTGCCTTGAGGCTGGCTTCGCGGCGTTGTACTGAAGACTTCGCGGCCCTCTAAGAAAAACAGCCTTTTCTCAGGAAAAAACGTTTCAAAGGCTGTCAGATTCACCACCACGTCGTCGGACTCTACTGCGCCAAAGTCTGGATTGATGGCCGCGGTCACCTGTAAGTTAGATGACGGCCGCCAAGACACGTCTGCGCCAACCCGGTAATCGTCTTCACCGGTGATTTCATTTCGGGCCGCAGACACGTAGGGAAAGAAAGACACTTGCTGCTTAGGCTGCACATCGGGGGTACGCATGTTCGGTAGGGCTGACATAAAACGCTTCGAGGTAAAGGGTAAGGCAGGCCAACTCCAGCGCTCGTCCAAGTAAGCGACCTTGCGCATCATCCAGAAACCCAGCTTACGCTCGCCTCGTTCTACCGTAGCCATGGTCATCATCGACCAAGGCAGGAACATTTCGGTACTCCAACCTCCTTCCACTTCTGCGGTTGCGCTCAGCCAGGGGCCGTCCCATTCTCGGGAAAACTGCCGCTCCGGGGCGACCTTGCCGTCCATCACTGAGCCCCCCAAATTCGAGACAAACCAATAGCCGTACAGACCTTCGCCAGAGGTATCCAATGTGATGCCAAATTCGTCACGATTGATGAACTGGTCGCGGCTTGATAAGCGAGATACCAAGGTGTCTTTTGGCTGTTCCATGAACGCGGCGATGTATAGGCCTTCGTCGGTATAGAAAAGCCGAACATCGGTCTTGTACCGCGGTTCCACCAACGTATCCGGATCCATCACCAGCATGTTGTCGTAACCGGGTATGTCGCGCCAAATCGCCTCGTCTATGCGACCGTCGATGGTGACGCCAACATCCCGGTTGCCCATGCCCGGCAGCAAAATACTGACGTTCGTGCCAAAGGAGTCCAGTCGCACGGTGGTCACCGGTTCTGCAACGCTCGGTGACTCGGAAGCCACCGAAGACATTGAGGGCTGTGCAGTCGAAGGGCGAGTAGCACGTCGAGCGATCGAGGTCTGTGTGTCGGCCTTGGGCGAACGCCTTGTCGGAGGAAGCGACACGGAAGAAGCAGGCAAATCGATTCGCCAGCTTCCACTCACCCCGTTGCGTCGGGCAATTGCTTTCATCTCGTCAACGGACCGACCGCTCAGCGGCAACACGACCCGAAAGAGCCCGGGCGAATCGTCAGCCGAAGGTATCACCTGGGGATTGAGGGCTGAATTTTGCTTTAGTGAGAGCGCCAAGGCTCGGGCATTGTTGGGATCACTAAAGCTGCCCACCACGAGCGCTTTGTCTGCGAAAACACTGTGAGACAAAACCAGTAACACCGTCAGAAGGGCCACTCTCAACATACTTCTCCTGCGAAAAACTCTGAGCAAACCCGATCGCGACGCCAAATGGCGGCTCATTTTTGCCTTCTGAATTCTTAACTTTTAATTTATCACTTGCATTTTTAAAGTAACAAATTTAAAAACGCAAGCTGCTTAATCATCAGAGAAATTCATGGACCGTCGCTCACAGCAGATGTTGACCGCACCACCCTTGGCACTGCTTGTGACGATGTCGACTCCCAGCAGTATTGCCTTCGTCATACAGGCTAGCGTGAGCATGGCCGAAGTCTGGTTCATTGGCTCTCTTGGCAACGTATCCTTGGCCGCCATCGCCTTGGTGTTCCCGCTGCTGATGTTGACCCAAACGCTGTCCGGCGGAGCCATGGGCGGCGCGGTTGCCTCAGCGATTGCACGCGCGCTTGGCGCAAATGACATACCTCGAGCAGAACAGCTGATTTGGCATGCGCTGACTTTGGCCCTTTGTGGTGCCCTGTTGTTGCTGTTTCTCTTCGCCCTGTTCGGCATGCCTTTTTTGGTTTTTCTGGGCGGCAGCGGAGACGTGTTAGCCCAGGCATTCGACTACAGCGCGGTTCTCTTCTTAGGCGGTGCTTTTATTTGGCTCGTCGGTGTTATCAGCGCCATTTACCGGGGCATGGGGGACATGCAGTTTCCGGCTCTAATGATGGCCATGAGTGCGTTCATTCAAGTGCCACTGTCGGGTGTGCTGATTACCGGATCGCTGGGTTTTCCCCAACT
>JAACDS010000078.1 GCA_009936895.1 Pseudomonadota bacterium | reverse complement strand
CACCCAGCACAGCATCGATAAGAGGTGCAAAACAGTGATGTCACCACCCTTAACCAAGACAATATCTTCCTAATCATTGGTAAAGCAGCCCAAAACAACACTAATCGTATTTGACTGGGCAATACGGGTGATTACCGTTTTCGCTGTCAGTAGTTCAGCAGCCGGTGCAGCGCTCCCAGTTCGTCGCTTGTGACATGAAAGTGTATACTTCATGCCCGGATCACAGCGAGGAAAACAATATGAATGCCCCGCAGCAAGTTGTTGTCAGTCCCGATGTAGAAATCCAGATGCAGGAGGCGCTGACGGCTCAACGTGGAAGTTATCTGGCTGAAGGATATGTCTCCGCAGAAGCTCGAATTGATCGTATCAACCGTGCGATCGACGTATTGGTTCGTCATGCAAGTCGCATCAGCGAGGCGATTAACAAGGATTTTGTCTGCAGACCCGACCAGATCAACCTGATGACCGATGTAGCGTCGTCAATTGGCTCGATGAAGCATTGCCGCAGCCGCCTTAAGAAATGGATGAAAGCAGATAGGCGCCCCTCAACGTTTCCTCTTGGTTTTCTCGGGGGCCGCTCCAAAATTCACTATCAGCCTAAAGGTGTAGTGGGAATCGTTGCTCCCTGGAACTTCCCGGTCGCGATGGTGTTCCAGCCATTGGCCGGCATCCTCGCCGCAGGCAATCGCGCGATGATCAAACCGTCGGAGTTCACTCCCGAGACATCCAAAGTCATTGCCGAAATTATTTCTGAGGCATTTGACCCAACCGAGGTCACGGTTTTCACCGGAGGCCCCGAAGTCGGGCAGGCATTCTCGGCGCTGCCCTTCGATCACATGATCTTTACGGGCGCTACCAACATTGCCAGACATATCTTAACGGCCGCGGCGCGCAACCTTGTTCCCGTCACGTTAGAGCTCGGGGGCAAGTCCCCGGTTGTCATTTCGCGATCGGCCAATCTGGAGCAAGCGATAGAGCGGGTCATGTTGGGGAAAACGCTTAATGCCGGCCAAATATGCCTTGCACCAGATTATCTGTTGGTTCCCGAGGAGCAGCTGGAGGAAGTCATCAAGCTTGCCACTAAATCGGTGGGCGCGATGTATTCAAGTCTGCGTGATAACGATCAATACACAGCAGTGATCAACGACCGTCACCATAAACGTCTGAGCGGCTATTTGGAGGATGCCGAGCAGCGCGGCTGCCGAATCATCCCTCTCAACCCTGCAAACGAAGATTTCACTAACGGTACGAGCAAGATCCCGCCAACATTGATTGTATCTCCTGACACCGACGCACTGTGTATGGAGGAGGAGATCTTTGGACCGCTCCTGCCCATTCGCACCTACAAAGCGTTTGACGAAACTATTGATTACATCAACGGTGCACCGCGCCCGCTTGCGGCTTACTACTTCGGCACGGACAAAAATGAAGAGACTGCCTTCCTGCATCGCACCACATCAGGCGGCGTTTGCATCAACGATGTGATCTTTCACATCGCGCAGGAGGATATGCCTTTTGGTGGGATTGGCCCATCGGGTATGGGCTCATACCATGGCATTGAGGGTTTCAAGACTTTCAGTCACGCCAAATCTGTGTACAGCCAGAGCCTGAAGTTCAATGTGGCGAAGCTAGCTGGGATGTTACCGCCCTATGGCAAAACCACTGACAAGACTGTCAAGGCCCAGATCAAAAGCTGACAAGTCCGAGCCGAACACCTGGCACGATGATGTTTGAGTAAAAAACCCCGCCATGCGGGGTTTTTTATGCTTCTGCCATTGTTACTTCAGAATATAAGCCTGCACCACCAGATCCCGAGTCAGTGGATTGAACTTGATCACATCAAGGTTCATTTGCCCGTTAGTGATATTGACCACATTACGCATCACAACCACGCCATCTACCAGCTCCCAAAACCCCTGAAACCGCCCAGAGGCATAGCCTTCTGGCGTGAAACCCCTACCCTGCCCATCCACCGTTCCCCCGGTGCGCGCGGCGTTGTAGCTCAGATGGTAGGTTACATAGACTCTTCCGTAACCCTCCATATCACCCTCTGCGCTGATCGAGGTGAGCTCCTGACCGAGGTCAACAGAGGTAACATTCATCGCCGTATCGGGTTGACGTTTCTCAAGCGCTAAATCGCCATGACCATCACCCAGAGCCAACGGTGCTAAGAACAGCAGACAGACCAAAAACCAGTTTTTCATCATCTTCCCCTTGCTAAGATTTATTTGCCTAACTGGAACACAGTTGCGGTCCCTGCCAGCCACCTCGAACCATACCCCATCTGTAATGAAGCACCCAAAAGCATGGTTCAGAGGTCTACCAATTCCGCCATGATCTTCGGTGGATTCAGCGGCAGGTCTCTAAAGCGAACCCCCGTTGATTGACAAACCGCCTCGGCAATCGCTGGCATGGGCGGCACAATCGGAACCTCTCCTACGCCTTTAACCCCAAACGGATGCAGCGGATTCGGTACCTCAACGATCACCGTATCGATGTAAGGTAAATCTGAGGCAACTGGAATGCGGTAATCCAGAAAACCCGGGTTCTGGAGCACGCCATCAGCGTTATATAGGTACTCCTCGTTCAGTGCCCATCCGATACCCTGCACCGCTCCACCCTGCATTTGACCCTCTACATAGTCGGGGTGGATCGCCTTGCCAGCGTCCTGAATTGCGGTGTAGCGCACAATGGT
>JAACDS010000418.1 GCA_009936895.1 Pseudomonadota bacterium | reverse complement strand
GCTTGACGGACATCGCCGACGTAGACCTTCTCCTGCACCGGGACACCTACGATTCCAAACACCGGTTCGCTGCCGTCGATGAGAGCGATATTCACCGTGAACTCGCCGTTACGGTTCACGAATTCCTTCGTGCCATCCAAAGGATCCACCAGCCAATAGCGCTGCCAGCTGGCGCGCTCGGCAAAGGGAGGTGGCACGGACTCTTCGGAAATAATCGGAATCTGCGGGCTAAGGGCTTCCAAACCCGCCACAATAACCCGGTGGGCGGCCAAATCCGCTTGGGTTAGGGGCGATTCGTCGCCCTTGGTCTGCACCTCGAAATCCGTATTGTAGATCTCTAGGATCGCCGCACCTGCCTCTTCGACAATTGCGGTTAATTGAACAATCCAATCCTGCGCTATCGCATTAGCCATTTCATTTCCCATGGGTCGTTTATTCGTTTCCATCGCGTACCGCTTGCCGCAGCTGCGGCAAGCATAAGGTTAGCGCGGCGATCGCACGAGCCTCATAGAAAGCCTCATGTGCCAGCAACTCGTCAATTTGAGACATGGGCCACAGAACCAGCTCCGGGGGCTCTGGCTCATCACCCGGGATATCGTGAGGATACAGGTCCGTGGCCATCAACACGTTAATCGTAAAACCCATATGTCCCGGTGCGATACTCAATCGCTTCACAAAACGGACATCACGAGCCCCGAAACCGGCCTCTTCCGCTAGCTCACGAGCAGCGGCATCTTCCAGCGCCTCGCCGGGATCCGCCGCGCCCTTGGGCAAGGTTAGCTGAAATTCATGGAAACCGGCTGCGTATTCGCGAATTAGCACTAACTCTTCGTTTTCGTTAACCGCAACGACAATGACTCCCTGTTCACCCACGGCAGGTAATCGCTCATAGACCCGCTCAACTCCATTACTGAACGTTAGGTGCATAGCCTCAATCGTAAAAAAACGGCTTTGCGCCAGCACTTCCGTCTTGCGAATGGTAGGTAACGGCATGGGAATTAAATCTCTCGTCTTAAAGCGTAGGGTTAGTATAGGCTGATTGCTAAGGCACGGCGGGGTTTCGATCAACGCCGTTCAACCCACCAAGCTGTCTTTTGGGTAAGGCACATCCTTCGATTATCTGAGTTACATGAATCTAACGCCAAACACTTCGCTGGTTCCCTGGCAAAACATCGATACGGTGTTGCTGGATATGGATGGCACGCTGCTGGACCTGAACTACGACAATCAGATATTCGGACATTTGCTGCCGTCCGCCTATGCAAAGCAAAACAGCCTCTCTGCGGAGTCTGCGAGAGAGCAGTTGCACAGTCATATGATGCAACTCTTGGGCACCATGGATTTTTATCGTTTTGACTATTGGCGAGAATTTACGGGCTTGGACATGGTAGCCCTGCACGAACAAGCGGCTGAGCTCATTTGTTTTCTGCCCGGTGCCGATACCTTTTTGGAACAGTTGACCCGGTGCCAAAAGCGCGTGCTGATTGCAACCAATGCCGACCGTCAGTCCTTAGCCATCAAAGAAAAGGCATTAAATTTGGCCGCTCGGGTTGATGAAGTGATATCCAGCCACGACTACGGTGTGCCCAAGGAAAACGAAGCGTTTTGGCATGCCTTGGTCGAACAAACCCAGCTCGACCCTGCGCGCACCCTATTCATTGACGACACTCAGCGCGTGCTTGATGCGGCCAAACGGTTCGGCATCGCGCAGACCTTGGCAATGGCCTATCCGGATACGCGAAAACCGGCTCGCGAGACTCAGGGACACCCGAGCTTTAACCATTACGATCAGTTACTGTCCGGCCTGATATGAGCGGAATTCGCATCGACCGCTGGCTCTGGGCGGCACGTTTTTTTAAGACCCGCTCCTTGGCCAAAAAGCAGTAGAGGGCGGCAAGGTACACGTAGAAAGCCAGCGCGCGAAGCCGTCAAAGGAACTACAGGTCGGCCAAACCCTGCAAATTCGCCGAGGCGAAACCGTTCAAACCGTCATCGTAAAGGTGCTGTCGGACCAGCGAGGGCCGGCAACCCAGGCTCAAGTGCTTTATGAGGAGACTATCGAAAGCATTGAACTGCGTGAGTTGCGCAAAAGCAGCCGGCGCATGGAACGTGCCGGATTGACTGTACCCACCGGTCGCCCAGACAAAAAAGACCGTCGTGCCTTGGCCCAACTGCGGGACCTAGACCACAACTGGCAGCAAGCCCCGGACGAATAACGCCCATTGACTGGAACCCTGTATGGATACCCTCTATCGCTTTAGTTTTACCGACCTGCCAATACGCGGCCAATGGGTGCGACTGCAATCGACCTTGGAAGCCGCTAGCCAATACCGAGCCTATCCGGCTCAGGTCAGTGAACTTCTCGGCGAAATGCTGGCAACGGTTGCGATGGTTGCGGATAATCTGAAATTCTCCGGCGCAGTAGCCATGCAGTCTCAAGGCAACGGCGCACTGCGACGCTCACTTGCTGAGTGCCGCGATCACACGAACTTGCGTGGCATCATGCATCTGACCGATGACGCCAGCTTTCCCCAAAGCAGCAGCGATAGCGGCAATCACGACATAGGCGCTTGGCTGGACCAAGGGCAGCTTGCTCTCACATTGATACCGGATGAAGAAACCGGCATGCAGCCCTATCCGGGCTTGGTTGCGCTTGAGTAACAAGATCTCGCCAAGTGCTTGGAAGACTATTTTGCTCGTTCCGAGCAGCTGGACACGCGGCTGCACTTTGCCAACAGCGCCGAAGAGAACAACCGCTGTGTGACCGGGTTACTCCTGCAGCGGCTGCCCAACCACCCGGGCGCATCCGAGGCAGAGTGCGAAGCGGCACAAGATGCCTGGGAAACACTGACCGCACTGTCGGCTACCGTCACCAACTCCGAGCTGGGCAAACTGGATGTGCAAACCCTGCTGCATCGCCTGTTTCACGAATACCCATGTGTGCTACAGCCGCCAAAGAGCTTGGCCTACCAGTGCACCTGCAACAGTGATCGAACCGACAGTACGTTGATGATGTTGGGCAAAGACGACCTCGGTGCCTTGCTAATAGAACAAGGAGAGATCACAGTCGACTGTGAATTTTGCGGGCATCGTTACAGCTACGATGCCAGCGCGGTTGCTCGTTTGATGGGACAGATCGACGAGATAGCCGGTGCAACAAACGACAATCCGCTGCATTGATGCCACTGACAGGGTTCTCGTTTTACGGGTAGGCAAGCAACATATGCCCATAATTCGCTCATTCATCAAACGGTTTTCTCTGGCATAATCGCCGCCCTCGAAAATTGGATTTCAGCATCACAAAGACTATGACTAACAATACCTTGATCGATCTCTCCAGCGCAGACCTTGCCGAGCAAGCCGTCATCCGGGGCGAAGGAAAATTTGCCAGCAATGGTGCCATTGTCGTTGAACCCGGCGCGCGCACAGGGCGCTCACCAAAGGATCGGTTTATTGTCGACGAACCATCGACGTCAGAGTCCATCGATTGGGGTGATATTAATCAACCCATCGCCGCAGAAGTGTTCGATCAGCTTTGGGATCGAGTTCAGGTTCATGTAGGCGAACGAGAAACATTTTTGTCCCACCTGCACGTCGGCGCTGATCCCAAACATTATCTGCCCATCGAAGTCACCACCGAATACGCATGGCACGGGTTGTTCGGTCGTTCACTCTTCATCTCTCCAGACCATTACAACCCACATAACAAAGAAGTGTGGCAGGTCGTCAATGCCCCAACGTTTGAGTGTAATCCCGAGCGCGATGGCACCAACAGCGATGGCACGGTGATGATTAATTTTGCCCAGCGCAAAGTATTGATTGCCGGCATGCGTTATGCCGGTGAAATGAAGAAGTCCATGTTCTCCGTTCTCAATTTTTTGCTGCCAGAGAAAGACGTACTTCCCATGCACTGCTCTGCAAATGCCGGCGTAGACGAGGACGTGACCCTGTTTTTCGGCCTGTCGGGTACAGGAAAGACCACCCTATCGGCAGATCCGAACCGGTTGCTTATTGGTGACGATGAGCACGGCTGGGGCAAGGACACGGTCTTTAACTTTGAAGGCGGTTGCTACGCCAAGTGCATCGATTTGACGCGCAAAAACGAACCCGTCATTTTTGACGCCATTCGCTTTGGTGCCATCGTCGAGAACGTCGTCATCAACGAGCAACGCGAACCCGATTACGCTGACAGCAAGCTTACCGAAAACACTCGGGCCTGCTATCCACGCAGCAACATCGAGGCCAAGGTTCCGGGAAACAGAGCCGGTGAACCCAACAACATTATCTTTTTGACCTGCGATGTCAGCGGTGTACTGCCCCCTGTTTCTATCCTGAGCAAACAGGCAGCGGCATATCACTTTTTGTCTGGTTATACCGCAGCGGTGGGCTCTACAGAAATCGGCTCAACCGAAGCTTATAAAGCCACATTCTCTACTTGCTTTGGCGCACCATTTTTCCCACGACCTGCCGGCGTCTATGCCGACTTACTGATCAAGCGCATTGAGGAATTCGACTCCCGCGTTTATCTGGTTAACACCGGCTGGACCGGCGGTGGCTATGGCGTTGGGGAACGCTTCAACATTCCGACGACCCGAGCCATTATTGCAGCGGTTCAAAGTGGTGCCCTCGTAGGGGCGCAGACAACGCGTTTACCCAAGCTGAATCTTGATATCCCTGTTTCCGTGCCCGATGTTGACTCTAATCTACTCAATCCACGAGATACTTGGGCCGATAAAGACGCTTACGATTCTGCCGCTGCTAGCCTCGTTGCGAAGTTCGAAGAAAACTTTAAGCGATTTGACGTCGAATCAGGAATCGTCGCTGCTGGTCCTGCCGCTTAACGCGATACGGAGTCAGCGAAGGATTGGTCGCGGTTGCCAAATCGATCTCGATCGATCGGTTCGGTTCGGTTCGGTTCGGTTCGGTTCGGTTCGGTT
>JAACDS010000417.1 GCA_009936895.1 Pseudomonadota bacterium | reverse complement strand
TCCCACTATCGCGCTGGCTGTGCTGGTAGAAAATGGCGGCGGCGGCAGTTCTGTTGCTGCTCCGGTTGCACGAGCGGTAATTGATGCGCATCTCGAGCAGCAGCGGGTCCTTAGCCAGCGCCAGCAAGGCACTGGCCAGCTCGATATGGCGGTTCTGCGGTGAGCGGAAATGCGTAATACCGACTTTCAGCGCACCTTATCCGCTCAGGATCTATCCGCTACTCGACTCTCACGCTGGTATGACCGTTTGCACGTAGATCCGATCTTGGTGACGTTACTGACTGTCGTTATCGCCCTGGGTTTGGTGGTGTTGCGCAGCGCCGTCGGCGGCAATGAACCGCTTTACGAAGCACAGTTGCAGCGCATAGGCGTCGCCTATATCGCGCTGATTGTGGCAGCGCAGATCCCCCCGCATTTTTATCTGCGCATGGCACCGCTGATCTACTTGCTTGGGCTGCTGTTTTTGATCTTCGTCCTGTTCTTTGGCGTGCTCGTGAAAGGATCCCAACGCTGGCTGGATATCCCCGGTCTGTTCCGGGTTCAGCCATCTGAACTGATGAAGTTAGCGGTGCCGATGGCGGTGGCTTGGTATCTGCAAAAGCGCAGCCTGCCACCGTCAATGAAGTACACGTCGGTATGCCTTTGCATTGTTGCGCTACCGGCCTTTTTGATTGGCAGGCAGCCGGATTTGGGTACCAGTATTTTAGTATTTGGAGCTGGTTTTTCCGTACTCCTGTTGGCGGGACTCTCATGGCGCTGGGTGCTTTGGGCTGGCCTTGCGGTTGCCGCTGCGGCCCCGCTGATTTGGCAATTCGTGCTTGAAGGCTATCAGCGTCAGCGAATCTTGACGTTGTTCGACCCCCAGAGCGACCCCTTGGGCGCCGGCTGGAACATTATCCAATCCACAACGGCGATTGGCTCAGGGGGGCTTTTTGGCAAGGGCTTGTTCCAAGGCAGCCAAAGCTATTTGGAGTTTTTACCCGAAGCGCGAACCGATTTTATTGTCGCCGTGCTGGGCGAAGAGCTTGGATTCGTCGGTGTCGCGTTTTTGTTGCTTATGTACCTATTGATCATAGCGCGAGGCCTTTGGTTGGCATCGCAGGCCGGGAGTACGTTTGGTCGTCTGCTCGCCGGTGCATTTGTACTCACGTTTTTTGTCTACGTGTTCGTCAATGTAGCCATGGTAAGCGGAATTTTACCCGTTGTTGGTGTGCCCCTACCCTTGGTCAGTTATGGTGGCACCTCTGCAATTACGTTGATGGCTGGGTTCGGTGTCATCATGTCCGTTCGAACACATAAGGCGTGGTAACGTTATGCTGGATAGATTAGGTCGGTGTTACAGCGCGTGCTGGCGTTTTATCGTCACGGGTTTTGTTTGTAGCGCGAGCGCGCTTTGGGCTCCTGGGAGCATCGCCAATGAGCACTATGTCGCGCGTCCAGAGGTGCAAGCCTACATTGACGAGTTGGTGGAAACACATCAGTTTTCGCGTGCAGCATTGGAAGAGGTTTTCTCGCAATCCAATCGGCAAGACCGCATTATCGAACTGATGTCCCGGCCAGCGGAGCGTCGCCTGGTGTGGCATGAGTATCGAAAAATTCTGGTGGATGAGCCAAGAATCAGTCAGGGAGTGACCTTTTGGCGAGACAACCGAGCAGCCCTTGAACGGGCTGAGACAATCTATGGCGTGCCACCAGAAATCATCGTGGCCATTATCGGTGTTGAAACCCGTTACGGGCGAGTAACGGGGAATTTTGGTGTTGTTGATGCGCTGAGTACCCTTGCGTTCGACTACCCACCCCGCGCGAAATTTTTTCGGGGTCAACTGACCCAACACTTTTTGTTGTCCAGAGAAGAAGGGAAGGACCCGCTCAGTATGAAAGGCTCCTATGCAGGTGCCATGGGTTACGGTCAATTTATCCCGTCGAGCTACCGAAGCTACGCGGTGGATTTCGATGGCGATGGCGTTCGAGATATCTGGAGCAATAAAACCGACGCCATTGGCAGCGTCGCAAACTACTTCGCCGAGAATGGCTGGCGTGGACAGCACGATGTCGTCGAGCGCGTGAGCCTAGTGGCGGAAAACGCAGAGCTGACATCGTTGGCCAATGGCGCACTGAAGCCCACGCGCACGGTCGCAGAGTGGCGGGATTTGGGTGTGCAGGTGAGCGCTGAGCAGCCGCCAAATCGCATCGCAACGCTGATGCGCATGCAGCAACCTGAGTCCGCGGAATATTGGCTGGGATTCGAAGACTTTTATGCCATTACCCGATATAACCACAGTCGACTCTACGCCATGGCGGTATATCAACTCAGCCAAGCGATTAGTGAACGCCAAAAGAACTGAAGTTAGCCCTCAATGATTGCACCGGTACGCCACTATCCTAAATTCGGGCAGAAGGTCTTTCTGTTCATTGTTGTCCCACTGCTATGGAGTTGCGCCGTTGTGCCGGTGCCGCAACCCCCAACGGGAACAGGACCGGATCGAGCCCCAGCGGTCAGCCGGGCTGAACTGGTACGTCTGAGTCAATTACCCGACCCCAAGGTTACTGCGCTGCAGAAAAGCGCCACAGGGAACGGCCCTGAATACGTGGTCTGGGGCAAAACCTATCGTGTGCAGCCGTCGGCCGAAGGCTATCGAGAAGACGGCGTATCGTCTTGGTACGGGGCCAAGTTTCATGGCCGGCGGACATCCAGCGGCGAACCCTTCGATATGTACCAGCTTACGGCCGCCCACCGTTCACTGCCCATGCCCGTATTCGCTAGAGTGACGAACTTGCGCAATGGCTTGAGTACTATTGTAAAAATTAACGATCGGGGACCCTTTCACGAAGATCGGATTATCGATTTGTCCTATGCCGCCGCGGTGAAGCTGGATTTTCACAACTCGGGTACTGCTCGTGTTCGTGTCGAAGCGCTGACGGAAGCGGCTCCGGCGAAGAACGAGCGGCTTAACGACTCCTACTTTTTACACGCAGGGCTTTTTGAGACGGCTGAACAAGCCCAGCAAGCCTTGCAAAATTTGATCGCCGTGGAGCCTTTGTCCGCTCAAATCATTGCCCGAGGCCAAGGCGGATTTGGGCTTCGTTTGGGGCCATTCACTGCGGCAGCCGAGCGTCAGCGTTTCGAGGCCCTGCTGATAGCCCTTGATATTGGATTGCCCACCTTAGTGCCCGGACGCTAGTATTCTCATCTTTCGACGGAAACAGATTTTCTATGTTACGAATTGGTATTGCTCTTTTTGCTTTGACGTTAGTGTTTCCCGCGGTCTATGCCGCTAACTCAATCCCACTTCTTCCCCCGCCCAAACTGGAAGCCAGTTCGTATCTGCTAATCGATGCGCAGACCAGCAAGGTGCTGGCAGAGCACAATGCTCACGAGAAAAATGCGCCGGCCAGCCTGACAAAAATCATGACGGGCTATGTGGTCGAGGAGGAACTGCGACGCGGACGCCTCGACGTTGACGAAGAGGTGCCGATTAGCGTTAAGGCGTGGCGCACCGGCGGATCGAAAATGTTTATTCGGGAAGGTACCCGAGTAAAAGTGTCTGATCTGCTCAAAGGGGTGATCATTCAGTCCGGAAATGACGCCAGCGTCGCCTTGGCAGAGCATATCGCTGGTAGCGAAGACCAGTTTGCTGAATT
>JAACDS010000416.1 GCA_009936895.1 Pseudomonadota bacterium | reverse complement strand
GGCCTTTGCAAGGGCAAAGGCGGTTCGATGCACGTGGCAGACATCGACAAAGGTATCCTCGGTGCAAACGGTATTGTCGCCGGCGGCCCACCGATTTCTGTCGGCTCGGCCTTAGCCGCGAAAATTCGCAAAAATGGCAAAGTAGCAGTGTCATTTTCGGGGGATGGCTCGGTCAACCAAGGCACCTGTTTCGAGGCTATGAATATGGCGGTTGTTCTGCAGGTCCCTGCAGTCTTCGTCATAGAAAACAACTATTACTCTGAGCACACACACATTGACTACGCTGTCGGCTGTAACGATTTGAAGGCGCGGACCGAAGCGTTCGGTTTCCCCGTTTTTGTTGCTGATGGCGCTGACTTTTTCGCTGTGTATGAGGCGGCTGGCAAGGCCATTGCCCATGCCCGCGCAGGCAACGGTCCGGCGGGCGTGTTTGCCGAGCAAGGGCGATACCACGGCCACTTTGTGGGCGATCCACAAGCCTATCGTGGCGAAGGGGAACTTGAAAATCTGCGCGAAAACCACGACCCACTGAAAGTGTTTCGTCAGCATATGGCGACGTCTGGCGATCTCAGTGAGGCTGAACTAGATGCTATTGACGCCGAGGTCATGGCTGAAATCGAACAATCTGTGGTGGATGCCAAGGCGGCGGCACGACCGACGCCTGAGCAGGTCACTGCAGATGTTTATATTCAATATGGTGCAACGGCGTAAGGGGGACACACCATGCCTGAAAAAACGATGCGCGACGCAATCAACGAAGCCCTGCATCAAGCGATGGAGCAGGATGACTCTGTCTTTGTCATTGGTGAAGACGTTGCGGGATGCAATGGCAGCGCCGGCGACGTGGGCTCGGTCGGCGGTGTCTTCGGCGTGACCAGCGGAATCTACAATCGCTGGCCAGATCGCTGTGTCGACACGCCGATTTCTGAGTCCGCCATTGTCGGGGCTGCCGCAGGTGCCGCGCTGGTCGGTATGCGCCCCGTTGCCGAAATTATGTTCGCCGACTTCATCGGCGTCTGTATGGATCAGATCGTCAACCAGATGGTCAAATTCCGTTACATGTTTGGCGGGAAAAGTCGCTGCCCCGCTGTCATCCGTTTCGCTTCAGGCGGCGGCTTCAGCGCTGCTGGGCAACATAGTCAAGCAATGTATCAAGTCATGACATCTTTCCCCGGCTTAAAGGTTGTGGTGCCCTCAAACGCTTATGACGCTAAGGGGCTTATGCTCACCGCTATTCAGGATGATGATCCGGTATTGTTTTTCGAGCCAAAGATCCTTTATCAGGAGACTGCAGAGGTTCCTGATGAGATGTACACCATTCCCTTTGGTGAGGCCAACTTTGTCCGCGAGGGGGACGATGTGACAGTCGTAGCATTTGGGCAGATGGTGCCCAAAGCCGCGGCAGTGATCGATGCACTAGGTGAAGAAGGCATCAGCTGTGATCTGATTGATCCCCGAACAACCTCACCTCTCGATGAAAACGCCATACTTGAATCAGTTCAGGCCACCGGACGCTTGGTGGTGGTTGATGAAGCGCCGCCACGATGCGGACTCACTGCAGATATCGCCGGCCTCGCCGCCGACAAAGCTTTCAGCAGTCTGAAAGCGCCTATTAAGCAGGTCTCTGCGCCCCACAGCCCAACGCCTTTTTCACCGGAGCTGGAGGCGGCGTATTTGCCCGACGCAGAAAAGATTACCGCAGCAATTAAAGCCACCCTCGCCTAACGGCGGTCACCGGCCAGGAGCATATTTGTGAGCGATATTTATCCAATCGCTGTCCCCAAGTGGGGTATCGAAATGGTCGAGGGGACCATCACCACCTGGAATAAGTCTGAGGGTGATGCGATTGCTAAAGGCGATGAAGTCTTTGAAATGGAGTCCGACAAGATCGTCAACGTTTGGGACTCGCCGGTAGACGGCGTGCTCCGACGGGTTCTGGTTGCAGAAGGCGATGCCCATCCGGTCGGCGCCCTGCTCGGGGTTATTGCCGATGCGGGTGTCACAGACAGCGATATTGACGTCTTTATTGCGGAACACGGCAACGCGCCTACCGAACCCGCGGCAGACAATAATGCTCAAGCCACAGCGCAGCCGACGGTTCAGACAGGAGATGCCTATACCCGCTCCTCCCCTAGCGTACGTCGGCTTGCCGACGAGCTTGGAGTGGATCTGGGCACGGTAACCGGCACCGGGCGGCGTGGTCGCATTACAGACGAGGATGTAAAGGCCGCTATTGGGGGCACGACCGGTGCACCCGAGGGTGTCGACGTCATCCCACTCAGCCCCATTCGCAAAACCATCGCCAAGCGCTTGACCGAAGCCAAGCAAACTATTCCTCACTTCTACCTCACTGCGGAATACGAGCTCGATGGCTTGCTCACATATCGCGCCAAACTTAACGAACAAGACGGGGTCAAAGTCTCCGTTAACGACCTAATCGTTTGGTGTGTCGCGCAGGCGCTCATCAAAGAGCCGCGGGTCAACGTCAATCTGGTGGGAGATGACATTCATCAGTTCAGCGCCGCCAATGTCTCCGTGGCGATCGCAACCGATGATGGCCTCTTCTCGGCGACCATTTACGCCGCAGACACAAAATCGCCGGCCGAAATATCCGCGGCCACCGCTGAACTCGCAGACAAAGCGCAAAACGGTAAGCTGACCAAAGAGGATATATCTGGAGGGTCTTTCACCGTCTCGAATCTGGGGATGTATGGCATCACGCAATTCACGGCGATCGTCAATCCACCCATGGGCGCGATCCTGGCCTTGGGTAAGGCTACCCAAAAAGTGGTTATAGACGACGGAGAGCAACGAATCGCCACCGTACTGAATGCCACCTTGTCGTGCGACCACCGCGTGATTGATGGCGCCGTCGGTGCCCAATACCTCGCGACACTGGGCGAGGTCATCGGATCACTCTGAGCGACGCCACCCTCATAGGTAGCCTGTCGCGCACCTCATCTAGGGCCTCAGCCCCCCGTTTAACACCGGCTCTGCCTGATCTGCAGTCGCTGGGATTTGTTACCTAACTCCAGCGACTTGTCGTTCAGGGCTCCGCAGTGGGTGCTGCGTTATCGCGCGACCACATCAATTTTGGGCACGAAGATCTGCAGCAGTAGCGCCGAAATCAGATGAAGGCTGGCAATCATGAGACAGACACTCTCATAGCCTGCCTCTTGAATCAGGTAGCCTGCCAGCAAACCCAACAGGCTCCCGCCCAGACTTCCCACCGCGCCAAACACACCCCAGACCGTCGCCACACGGTCTGCCGGGAAAAGATCTGTAGGAAGCGTGAAGAACACCGATCCTTTGACCTGAATGGCAAACAAGCCAAAACAGATTAGCGCCAGAGCCAAGGCGCTCGACGCTGTGTAGTAAGCAGGGATCACGGCGAGGGCAACTAATACCGCACCCAGCCAGATAACTGTTTTCCGCGCGCGATTAATCGTGTGCCCCCGGGTGACCAGTGCCGAACTGAGTGAGCCACCGGTCAGTGCACCAAGATCGGCTGCCACCCAGGGTAACCACGCAAACATTGCGATAGCGCGGAGATCAAAACCCCGTACGTCAATCAAATACTGCGGCAACCAGAAAAGGAAAAAATAGAACGGAAAATCGCTCACCACCCGGGCAATGAGAATGCCCCAAAATTCCCGGTAATTCAGCAGTACCGTCCAACTGCCCTGACTTTGCTGGTTGGAGCGCTGCTCCAGTATCAGCGCTTTTTCGGTGGGTTCAATAGTGGGATGTGTTTCGGGCAAATGGTACCAACGCTGCCACAGAAATACCCAGATCAGCCCCAGTGACCCGGGAACGATAAAGGCCCATTGCCAGCCGAGCGTTTGCATCGTCCAAACCGTCAGTGGCGGGGTGATAATGGCACCGAGTCCAGCACCTAGCATAAAGATGGCAACTGCCGTGGAGCGCTCATTGGCGGGAAACCATTGGGCGACCGCCTTGCTGGCTGCGGGAAAATTGGCGGCC
>JAACDS010000415.1 GCA_009936895.1 Pseudomonadota bacterium | reverse complement strand
GAATCTACGGGGCAGACGAAATCAACGGTAAAGTGGCTGGGCTGGCTGAGCGTATCGCGAGTTTTCCGAAGGAAGCGGTTCGGCTCGCTAAGGCCTCGGTAAATGCATTAGATCTGCCGGTTCAGCAAGGGTTACAGGAAGAGGCGTACTTGTTCGCCCGTCTGCTACGCACGGATTCCGCTCAAGCGAATATGACGCGTTTTATGGAAATTGGCGGTCAAACCCGCGAAGGAGAGCTTCAGGTCGCAGAATTGTCGCGACAGTTGGGTCAACCCGAGTGATCAGACTAGGCGTTATTGCGAATCATCCGCTGGGCGACAGCTAAGTAAATCAACGCAGGGATCATGACGGCCAAGACGCTGGGTACATTGAATACCACGGCCATCGGCGCGAACAGGTCTTGCAGGTATTTGAATCCCAGCCCGATGAATAAGCCGATGGTCAGGCGCTGGCCGATACCGGTGTGTCGCAGCGGTCCAATGACGACAGCTAGGGCCATCAGCGCCATGCTCAGATAAGTGAGGGGTGTCAGCACTTTCTGCCACAATGTCAGTTCAAAGGGGATACTGGCGATAGGATGTTGCTCTGTTCGAGACAGATATTGCCATATTTGCACCACGGTCATTTTGCGAGGATCCGAAAATGCCTGGGTCGCGAGTTGGTCCGGATTAACCGAATTAGCCCAAACCCAGGTGGCCTCTTCAAAGGATTCAATTGCTCTGTCACTGAGGGCAGTTGTCGCGACATTCTGCAGCAGCCATTGCTTTTTGTTGGCATCGAAATTGCCTGAATCGGCCTGTCTGCTTGCCACCAATTGATTCAGCGCGTTGACCTGATACACATGGACGTTTACCAGTCGGCTTTGCTGATCAATGCCGCCGATGTGCGCGAACTCGCTGCCATTGTCCAAGCTGCGGCGCAGCCAAATACCATCCTTGGGCGTGATGAAGGAGACGGCGGAGGCGCCGATGGGTTGGCCAAGAAGCGCCTGTTGCTTGCTTTGTACGCCGGCACGTTCTCCTGCCGGGGACAAAAATTCGCTAAGTGCGAGATTCAAGGCCAGGCAAATGCCCAAGGTCGGCAGCAACGCGACGATGATGCGTCGGGGCGAGACGCCGGCCGCGCGAATGGCCGTGAGTTCTCCGCCTTCTGCGAGATTGCCCAAGGCGAGTAGCAGGCCAATAAAGACGCCATACGACAGAAGCTCTTCAATGCGGCGGGGCATCGTGAGCAATAGGTATTGCAGTGCTTGGGAGAAACCGTAGTTCGCATTACCCTCGTCGAGTTCTTCGATCAAGGCAAACAGCAGCGTCAAGGCGGCGAGGACACCAACAACCGTTGCGATGGCGATCACACACTGACGTGTCAGATATCGATCCAGAAGCGTCACTGCGCCTCACCACTGGAGTCATTGGATTCTGTGAGCGCTCGCATTGCTTCATCGTTGTTGAAGTAAATGCTGCCGCTGATGTTGTCTGCAAATCCGGTAGCCAGTAGCTCCCGGATCAAGGGGCCTTTGATTTCGCTGAGGTTGAAGCGAATATCGACCTCGGCCAAGGTCTGGCTCATTCGCTGCAGCATGGCAAGACCCGTGCTGTCGATTCGGTTTACAGAACCGCAGGCTAAAAGCACGTCGGTAATACCGCGACGTCGCAGAGCGCGGCCGATGATTCGCTCTTCGATTTGGGATGCGTTAGCAAAAAAAATATTTTCGTCCACGCGCAGCGCCAGTACCGCAGGGTGCAAGGTGACCGGATAGCGTTTGGCGGAACGAAACTGCTCACTGTCGCCGAGCCTGCCGATTTGAGTGATAACGGGATTGCTGGACGCCCGCAGAAAAAATGCGATGGACAACACGACGCCAAAGAGCAGGCCGACCTCAACCCCAAGCGCTAAAACGCCCAGTGCGGTGCCCCATTCGGACCAGCAATCTTGTCGATGCACCCCCCAGTTGGTTCGCGAGTTTTTGATGTCGACCAAATTCAACACCGAAACCATAACGATGGCTGCCAACGCGGCATTTGGGAGATTGATGAAGGCCTCGGTGAAAAATAAAAGAGTGACGATGATGATCAGGGCGCAGACAAAAGAGCTGATGGGTGTTCGGGCTCCTGCCGCGTAGTTCACTCCAGATCGAGAAAAGGAACCGGCTACTGGATAGGCACCGCTGAGTGCTGCCCCCACGTTCGCGGCACCCAAGGCGATCAGCTCTTGGTTGGGTCTGACTTGATAACGCTCTTTCGCTGCGAGAGTCGCTCCGATGGAGTAGCTCTCGATGTAAGTAATCACCGAAATCACAGCTGCCGAAGGCAACAAGGCCAGCCACAAGGCCAAATCGATCTCAGGCCATGCCAATGTGGGTAGACCGCCCGGCACTACGCCAACGGTATTGGTGTGATCTGCGAGACCGAATGTTGATACTAGGGCAATTCCCCCCAGCGCCGCCCAAAGCGGGCCCGTCTTGGTTAGCGGATGGTCCTTTCCCTGGCTTACCCCAGTGAGTTGAATGAGCTGCCCAATCAGTGGCTTGGACAACAGCAAGAACACCAATGCAGCCAAGCCAATGTAGAGAGTTAGGGTGTTGGTTTGATGCAATCGGTTCGCTAAGTCCAGTAGCTGAACGAGCGGGCTGCTGCTCTGATCAATGTTGATGCCGGTGATCGCTGGAAGCTGGGAAATGATAATCAGCAAGGCGGCTGCGTTGACGAACCCGGTGATCACCGGGTGGCTCAGCAAATTTACTAAGCCGCCCATGTTGAAGATGCGAAGGGCGAATAAAATCAGTCCGACTTGCAGGCACAAAACGCTCGAGATCGTCAGATAGGCACCGTCGTAGTGTGGTGCATGCTCGGCAATAGCCGAGGCAACCAGCAGAGCAGCAACGGCGACCGGACCGACCACCATGTGTTTGGAGCTGCCGAAGAACGCATAGATCAGCATGGGTAACAGGCACGCGTAGAGGCCTGCCTGTGGCGGTAGGCCTGCAAGATAGGCGTAAGCAACGGCTTGAGGCACGGTTACCATGCCAACCACGGCGCCGGCGGCTAAGTCCTGACCAAGGTCCTTTTTTTGATAGCCCTTGACCGCAGGTACGATGGGAACCCACTGCTGCCAGTGTCGTCCTGCCAGGGCCAAGCGCGTTACGAGGCGCACAGGGCCTCCACCGTGGCGGCGCGCCCGGAGGCAGCCCCTGCAATGCAGTCCATTGACAAATGGATGCGTTGAACTGGTGACGAGAGCAGATAAG